>JALYIL010000136.1 GCA_030775825.1 Actinomycetota bacterium | reverse complement strand
CATAAAACCAATTTATCTGATGACTCCGAGAAATCACCGGCACGGCCACCAGTCCTGTGGATAACCCCAGTGCTATCCACAGCCCAGACATACGACAACCACCACCGAGCCCACGGCAGCCGGCGGCCGTCAACGCCCGGCATCTATCGACAACGGTCCATGCGCTGCAGCGACATGCGGCGCGCGGGGCGTGGCAGCGAGACGCCGCCGCTCAGGGGCTATCAGACGCGTCCGCGGTCACCGCCTGGATGGGCGGGCCGTCGATCGCGCAATACCGCTTGCGGGCGAACAGGCGCATGTGCACCGCTCCTGGTGGATTTCGGATGAGTGCGGCAGCCACCAGGCCACCTACCACCAGTAGCCCGGCACAGATGATCATCGCGATGTGAAAGCCCTGCGAAAAGTGCGAGGGGCGGCGGTAATCGTCACCGGTTATGCCTGCCGCAACCGGAAGGACAGCAACCGCCAACAAACCGGCCGCCCGCGCGACCGCGTTGTTGACGCCGGAGGCCACGCCGGCATGCCGCGTTGCGGCTGCGGCGAGCACGGTTGTCGTCAGCGGCGCGACGATGAGCGACAGTCCCAGTCCGAAGATGATCATTCCTGGCAGAACCTCCGTGACATAGGAGGCATGGCGTCCGACGCGCAGCAGTAACAACACCCCCGCCGCCGCGACGACAGGCCCGGTCGCCATCAGCGCTCGGGGCCCGATGCGCCCGGAAAGGGCACCGGCGCGTGCGGACAGGACCAGCATGATCGCCGTAACCGGGAGCAGCGCGGTGCCCGAGAGCAAAGGCGAGAAGCCACCGACCACCTGCAAGTCGACGACGAGGAGGAAGAACATGCCGCCGAGGGCTGCGTAGACCACGAAGGTAACGATGTTGGCCGCAGCGAATTGCTTGTTGGTGAATATGTCGGGCGGAATCATCGGATGCCTGCTGCGGATCTCCGTCCGGACGAAGCCCGCCAGGGCCACGATTCCAACGAAACCGCTGATGCCGACCGGCAGCGACCACCCGCTACCTGCGGCGATGAGCGCATACGTCGCGCCACCCAGGCCCAAAGCGCCCAAGCCCGCGCCGAGCATGTCCAGGCGCGGCACGGCCTGCGGGTCCAGGGTCTCGGGCACATGGCGGCGGGCGATGAAGACCACAACGGCGGCCAACGGCACATTGACAACGAAGATCCAGCGCCAGCCTGGTCCAGCGACGAGATAGCCGCCGATGAATGGCCCGACGGCGCTCGCGATCCCCCCGAAACCAGACCACGCGCCGATCGCCTTTGCGCGGTCACCAGGGGCGAACGAGGCCGAGATCATCGCCAAGCTGCCCGGAGTCAACAGCGCACCACCGATTCCCTGCAACGCGCGCGAGGCCACGAGCACGCCGATGTTCGGCGCCATCGCGCACAATGCTGACGCAAGCGCGAACCAGATAACGCCAACGATGAACACCCGGCGGCGGCCGAAGCGATCGCCCAAGGAGCCGCCCAACAGGATCAATGAGGCGAGGGTGAGGGTGTAACTGTTGATCGTCCACTGCAAACCGCCGAAGCTCGCTTTCAGGTCCCGGCCGAGCGCGGGAAGGGCGACGTTCACCACTGTCGCATCGATGCCCGCCAAGCCCGAGCCGAGGATTGCGGCAACGAGCACCCAGCGGCCGGACGACGTGCCCAGCCGGATTTGGTCGGACTGGGTTCCCTGCGCCGCCATCCGGACGCCTCCTAACGTGGCCAGCGGACGAGCAGACGAGCCATCCGCGACTTGATAATGCAATGAGCAGTTCACCAGTCTGGTCGACGCCCCGCCTAGCCTGACAGCCATGGGTATACCGCCGGGTCGGGAACGAATCGACAGCGTGATCGCGTTCATCGCCGTCGCCGCCCTCGTCGCGATCTCCATCGCTGCCAGGGCGCGGCGCCAGATCGAGCACAGCGTGCCGGTCGTCGGCTCGAGGTCCTGAATCGCCGCGCGGTCCCACCATCGCCGCGCGGTCCCACCATCGCCGCGCGGTCCCGCCATCGCCGTGCGGCTGTGCGGAACCGATACGGTGCGCTCGTGCGGATCGACCTGAACGCCGACCTCGGCGAGGGGTTCGGGATATGGCGCCTGGGTGACGACATGGCGCTGCTCGACGTTGTGAGCAGTGCCAACGTTGCCTGCGGCTTTCATGCCGGCGATCCCGTGACCATGCGTCGAATCTGTGCGTCGGCGGCTCGCCGCGGCGTCGCCATCGGTGCCCAGGTCGGCTACCACGACCTGGCTGGCTTCGGCCGGCGACTGATCGATATTTCCGCCGACGACCTCACCGCGGATGTGCTGTATCAGATCGGGGCACTGTCCGGCTTTGCCACCGCGGCCGGCACCGCGGTGCGTTACGTCAAACCGCATGGCGCGCTCTACGGTGCGGCGGCGCAGGACCCACTCCAAGCCGGCGCCATTGCCGAGGCTGTTGCCGCATTCGACCGATCGCTGCCCTTACTCGGACTGGCCGATTCGCGCCTGGCAGATGCGGCCGTGGGTTACGGACTCGAGTTCGTCGCAGAGGCATTCGCCGACCGCGCCTACTTGCCATCCGGGAGGCTCGTCCCGCGCGACCAGGCCGGTGGCGTGATCACCGACCCAGGTGTCGTCGCTGCTCGCGCCGTACGATTTGCCCGCGAAGGCCGGGTCGTGGCGATCGACGGCACAGATCTCGCGGCTCCAGCCCGATCGATCTGCCTCCACGGCGACACGCCCGGCGCCGCTGAGCTGGCCCGCTCGGTCCGAGCGGCTCTCACCGAGGCCGGCATCGACGTCGCCGCGTTCGTCGAATGAGGTTCCTTCCTTATGGCGATAGCGCCGTACTTGTGGAAATTGGCGACGTCGAGGAAGGGGAGGTCGACGTCCTTCGCCTGTCCGCGAGCGCGGCGGGAGCGATCGGCGTCGTGGAGGCTGTACCGGCCGCGCGGACCGTGCTCGTCGAGTTCGACCCGAGGCTCACGTCGATCGAACGCCTCGAGGACACCATCGCCCGGGACGCCCCGAAGCAGACCACCCCAGCGCAGGCCGCCCTGTCGCCTGGGCGCGCCGGGAGGGGTGAAGTCGTGAGCATCGACGTCCGCTATGACGGAGCCGATCTCGCGCAGGTGGCGCGCGAGGTCGGTCTCAGCGTCGAGGAGGTGATCCGCCGCCACGCAGCGCCCACCTACCTCGTCGCGTTCTGCGGGTTCGCGCCTGGATTCGCGTATCTCGCTGGCCTTGACCCCTCCCTGCGGGTCGGCCGGATGTCCCAACCGCGGGCCATGGTTCCCGCGGGATCGATCGGCATCGCCGGCGAGTTCACCGGCGTCTACCCACGTTCGTCGCCGGGCGGGTGGCGGCTGCTCGGGCGAACCACGGCAACCTTGTGGGATCCATCCCGTACTGCACCGGCATTGCTGGCGCCCGGCACATCTGTGCGCTTCTCGATCACGTGATCGAGATCGTCGAACCCGGACCGCTCGTGACCGTCCAAGACCTCGGACGGCGCGGCTACCGTGCGCTCGGTGTCACCCGCTCCGGTGCGTTCGACGTTGCCGCGCATTCGCTCGCCAACCGCCTGGTCGGTAACTCGCCCGAAGCCGCAACGCTCGAAATCACGTTCGGCGGTTTGACCTTTCGAACCCACAGTGCCGCGACGCTCGCGCTGACTGGAGCCCGTTGCCCTGGCCTGGACTCGGGTGCGGCGATCACGGTCGCGGCCGGAACACTGATTCGCCTCGGGACCCCCGAGCACGGCCTGCGCAGCTACTTGGCGGTGCGTGGCGGGATCGCTGTCGACCCGGTGCTCGGCTCTCGCAGCACCGACACCCTCGGTGCCCTGGGACCCCCGGCTCTGAAAGCCGGCGACCGGCTGCCGATCGGCTCGGATCCCCCGTCCGAGGTCAGTGGCATCGCAGCCACGCCGATTCGGCGGCTGCCCCGGTTGCGCATCGTGCTCGGGCCGCGCGCGGACTGGTTCAGCGCGCGAGCGCTGAACGTGCTCACCTCGACCGCCTGGATCGTAGGCGCTGACAGCAACCGGATCGGCGTACGCCTGGACGGAGCACCGCTCACGCGGGTCCATGGTGAAGAACTGATCAGCGAACCCACCCTCCCAGGTGCACTACAAGTGCCGCCGGACGGCCGGCCCATCCTGTTGGGGCCGGATGCGCCCGTAACGGGTGGCTATCCGGTCATCTGCGTTGTGCGCCGCGGCGACCTGGATATCGCCGCCCAGCTGCGCCCGGGCGACGGGCTCACGTTTCGCACCTGATCAGCCGAACACGATGGTCTTGTTGCCGAAGACCAGGGTTCGATGCTCGACGTGCGCACGGACGGCTCGGGCCAGTACGACGGTTTCGAGATCGCGTCCCTTGCGCACCAGATCGGCGACAGAGTCTCGATGCGACACCGCGACGACATCCTGCGCGATGATCGGGCCCTCATCGAGCTCAGCCGTCGCGTAGTGAGCCGTCGCTCCGATGAGCTTGACACCACGCTGCTGCGCCTGCTGGTAGGGCTTGGCGCCCACGAAGGCAGGGAGGAACGAGTGGTGGATGTTGATAATGCGTGACGGATACGCGCCGAGTGCGGCCTCGCCGAGTACCTGCATGTACCGCGCGAGGACGACCGTCTCGACCTCGTGGCCACGGAGCAATCCCACCAGCCGGCGCTCCTGATCCGATCGATTCTCCGGCGTGATCGGCATGTGAGAGAACGGAACGCGGCTGAAATCTGCGAGCGCTGCGTGCTCCTCGTGGTTGCTCACGACGATCACCACCTCCGCCGGAAGCTCGCCCGAGCGCCAGCGGCCGAGTAGATCGGCGAGGCAGTGCGCCTGCCGCGAAGCGAGCAGCGCTATTCGCGGTCGCTCGTCGGCGAATCGCAGCGACACATCCATACCGAAGCGCCGCTCGACCTGGCCAAATGTCACACGCAGCTGCGCACGGGAAGTCCGGTCCTCGTCGAAGTCGAACTCGACACGCTGGAAGAAGATGCCCACTTCGTGGTCGACGTGCTGCTCGGCGTGGAGGATATTGCCGCCGACCGTGAGGACGAATTCTGCGACCGCATGGACGATTCCGGAGCGATCCGGGCATGAAAGGAGCAGGACAGCAGTTGCCACTGCGAGCCAGTCAGTGCTTGGCGATCCGGCGCACGACCATGATCGCGACCAGCAGGCCGGCACCGGCGATTACCGCTTGACCACGTGGAGTACGTGCCTTCTCCATCAATGACTGCTTGAGGTTGTCGGTTACCCGCCGCGGGTTGGTGCGGTAAGCCAACTGGTCTACCGCGAGCGCGAGCGAGGCGCGCGCTTGCTCGATGTCTCGTTGAATATCGTCCGGGTTCCGCTCTCCGGCCACCTGCACTCCCTTCGGGCGGTCCCGTCGGGACCTGTCGGTGGCGAGCCTAGTGCGTGCCGGCCGGCTCGCTACGGTGGGCGCATGACCAGACTCTCGCCGGGCGACGCCGCTCCCGCCTTCACCCTCTCCGACGCCGACGGTAAGGATGTCTCGCTCACGGACTTCACCACAGGCAAGCTCGTCGTCTACGTCTATCCGGCCGCTATGACGCCAGGCTGTACCAAGCAGGCCTGCGATTTCCGGGACAATCTCAGCGAACTCAACGACGCTGGTTTCGCCGTCGTCGGTCTCTCGCCGGACAAGCCCGAAAAGCTGGCCAAGTTCCGCGACGCGCAGGCATTGACCTTCCCCCTGCTTTCGGATCCGTCGCGCGAGACGCTCACCGCTTATGGCGCGTATGGCCAGAAGACGATGTATGGCAAGACCGTTACCGGCGTCATCCGTTCGACCTTCATCATCGACGAGAGCGGGACCATCGTTCAGGCGCAGTACAACGTCAAGGCGACGGGTCACGTCGCCAAACTGCGTCGAGATCTCGGACTCTGATCGCAGGGCTCCGCCACGGCCGCCGGTCAGGACGTTCGAGGTCGGCACCCGAGAACCTGCGCCGGACGCCGGTATTGTGTCCCACGGGGCCGTAGCCCAATGGCAGAGGCAAACGATTTAGGGTCGTTGCAGTGAGGGTTCGACTCCCTCCGGCCCCACCCGTTGCGATGTCTCGGGACATCGTGCACAGATGTCTCGGGACATAGTGAACACCTTCAGGTTGCTGGGGGTGTTTTTTGTTGTGGTTGGTAGTCGCGGTGGGGGTGGAGTTGGAAGTCGCGTAGTAGTC
>JALYIL010000135.1 GCA_030775825.1 Actinomycetota bacterium | reverse complement strand
GCCACTCAGTGGTTCCCATGTGGTGCGCGAATTGCGGGTGTCGCCGTGCCCACCGGTCTCGGAAGCGTGTGTCAAGCGGTTGCCCTCTTGTGCGCCCCGGTCGCGCCGACGGTTTCTGCACCTCCCACGACGGGTGCCACCGTCACGACCCCTCCTGGCGGGACGCCGACGATGGCCGTCAACTGCAACGTGCCGCCGGCAACGCCTCAAATCACGCCGGCGATGGTTGCCCAGGAGGTCCAGAGACTGGTCCCGCATCCCCAAGTCGGCATTGCTCCGCCCGGGGGCATCACGCTCGTGAACATCCAGACCTTGCTCTGGGTTGACACTCCTGGCGACCTATCCCTCGGAACGATCACATTGGTTGGTCAACGGGTCCAGTTGCGGGTCCACGTTGCCCGCGTCGACTGGAGCTTCGGTGACGGATCGAGTGCCTCAGCCACATCGCCTGGGCGCAAGTACGACGCCGCCACCCCCTGCATCACGCCGACCTGCCCCGACTACTGGGGACACGTCTACTCCAGCCCCGGATCAATGACCGTGACTGCGCAGGTCACCTGGTCTGGCGAGTTCCGCATTGCTGCGGGAGCGTGGCAGCTGATCGCCGGTACGGTCACGGGCCCGACGCAGTCGACAACTCTCGCGGTCAGACAGGCCCGCGGCGTGCTCGTGCCCGATACCGCCGGTGGCTGAGACCTCCATCAGTTCACGTCCGGATGCTGGCGCGCGACGCCGCCGCGCTTGCAAAGCCCCCATGGCGTCGGAGCGAAGTGCAGTGGGTCAATGCCACCGACCGCCGGATCGGTGAAACCATCGAGGGAGATGATCACCGCTCTCACCACCGGATCGTGCAGTGGTACCTCCTGAAAATGTGTCGGGTGCTAGGTCTGCGGATCGCGATAATCGGCGGAGCAATCCGGCGGACTGAAATGGTCCCGGCCATCGAAACTTCACGCAGATGAGGCTCTTATTCGTTGGCCGTCGGCGGATAGGTTCCATCAAAACTTGGCCACTTCTTGACTACATCAAATGCCTTCCAAGGATCGGGTGTCCCCTAGGTTGTGCGATAGGCGTGCCCGCCGTCAGGGGTGATGAGTCCCCGGGGCTTTGTCGTGGAGGTTGTCTTGGCTACAAAGAGATTTTGGCGCCGTTCGGGGGCGTTGGTGAGTGTCATGCTCGCCGTAGTCGCGCTGACCATCGTTGGCGGAACCGCGGCTCAGGCTGCTGCTGACCCCTACAACACCGGGGTGACGGTAAACCCGTTGAAGGCCGCGTGTGAGGTGAATGCGCCGACCTGCAACAACGTCGGCACCACGAATGCCTACTTCAACGGCGAAGACGTCAAGCTGCTGTATTCCCAGAATTACTTCTGCGACACGACCGTGACCAAGGCGTCACCGTCCTCGGCAGCGAACGGTTGCGAGGCGGGCGTGAATTACAACAAGCTCCCACCGGGTACGGCCACGAGTGCGACCGATCCGCTGTACATCCCGATCCCGCTGTTCAAGACCCCGGCGGTCTACGTGCAATGCCAAGCGACTCCGATGTGCATCGATCACCCGGCCAACATCGACCTCTCGCGATTGTCCGCTGCCCTCGGGGCACCCGCTTCGGCGCTGTACAACGCGATGCTCCCAGGTCACGACCACATCATCACGACCCGCAACGCGGACCAGCCTGAGTGGTGGCCGATCGTCGCGGTCGGTGTCACGAGTCCCTCGGCGTGGACGGCGATCACTACCGCCAAGGACTACGCCACGATGAAGGCCCTGGAAGGGGTGACCGGCTCCGGCGTGACGGGCGAGATCCCGACGAACGTGTTCTTGTGGTTCCAGACGCTGCCCGGACAGATTTCGACGGCGACCGCGTCGACGAACTCCACGGCGGTTCCGCCGGCGGCTGCCAACGGCCAAGCGATCGACAATCTCACCAAGGACTGCGGTACCAGCGCCACGGGCTGCAACAACCCGAATGACTACATCGGTCAGACCCGGGCGTGGCTCGGCGACGCCAACACCGCTCAGGGTTCGAGCGTGAACCTGCTCTATTCCAGCCCGTTCTTCTGCGACGGTTCTGTTCAGAAGGCGGGCGCCAACCCCTGTGAAGCCGGACAGAAGGCGAACAAGCTTCCGCCGGACATCACCTCCGCGTCGTTCACCGATCCGCTCTACATTCCGACACCGCTGTTCACCCAGCCGGTCAACGACCTGCAATGCCCAACTGGACTCCCGTGCATCGACCATCCGATGAGTGCCGACCTGTCCCGCCTGGCCACGACGCTGGGCCATCCGGCCAGCGCGCTGGTGAACTTTCCGCTGCCGGGTCATGATCACATCATCACTACCCGTAATAGCGATCAGCCGGAATGGTGGCCGGTCACCGTGATCGGCGTGACCAACCCGCAGTCGTTCGCGCTGATCACCCAAGCGAAGAGCTACGCCGAGGTCAAGGCGCTGGAAGCCAATCCCGCCAATGGCGTTCTGGAAGTACCTACGAACATTTACTTGTTCTTCCAGACCGTGCCCGGTACCGGAGCGAGCACTGCGGCGTTCAACCCGGTTCCGGTCGGCGCACCGAACACGGGCGGTGGCGGCACGGCGGGACTGCACGACACCGCCCTGATCGGCGTGGGCCTCGGCCTGCTGTTCGCAGGTGCCGGTGCCGGATCGTTGGCCTACCGTCGACGCCGCAAGGCAGCGTAGGAAGTAGGCGCCGGGCCGCGAGGCACAACGACGATGGGGGCGACGTCCGGAGCAGCACTTGCCGGACGCCGCCCCCCTTGTCGCACAGATCGCAGTATGACGCAGGCGATCAGAAGGGCGGGTTGATGTCGAGGATCTTCGACAGGATCCTGTCCGAGGGACGGCGTATCAGGACCCTGTCCGAGAAACGGCGTATCAGGATCCTGTCCGAGATACGGCGCACCCCTGTGCTCGCGGGCGTCGCTGTGGCCTTGGTCGTCGCGGGCGCAGTCACCCTGGTCGTTGCGCTGAGCAGTCAGCATCACGCTCCACGACCCACCCGCCAGGCCGCGGCTGCACCTCTCGGCCCGATTTCGGCGGCGCCGAGCTCGGTGTCATCCGCCTCGACACTCGGTCCGTCCCGGCCGCACCCCGTGAAGCCGGCTGGGCCTGCGGCGTCGCTGGCGCCGGGCAATGGGCAGCTTGTCCTGAGCTCATCCACGCCGATGCGCTTGTCGATCCCGGCGCTCGGCGTCTCTTCGACGCTCCTGGAACTCGGTCTCAACCCGGACGGGACCGCCCAGGTACCCCCGCTCAACGATGTCTCCCAGGCCGGCTGGTACCGGTTCTCCCCCACCCCGGGAGCGGCAGGATCAGCCGTCATGCTCGGCCACATCGACTCCGCCACCTATGGAAGCGGCGTGTTCTACCGGCTCGGTGCGCTCACCCCCGGCGATGAAGTCGACGTGACTCGCGCCGACGGCACCACCGCCGTGTTCCGGGTCGACCGCGTCGCGGAATACCCCAAGTCCTCCTTCCCGACCCAGCTCGTCTACGGCCCAACCAACTACCCGTCACTTCGGCTGGTGACCTGCGGCGGCGCCTACGACAGCCAAGCGCACAGCTACCTCGACAACATCGTCGCGTACACCTCCCTCGTCGCCCAACGTCGCCGATGACCGCAGCCACAATCGGGTCCGCACCGATCACGCGCGTCTGGCTGCGACGGATGCTCGGGGGATTCTGGCTCCTGGATGCGCTGCTCCAGCTGCAACCATTCATGTTCACTCGCGCCTTTGCCACCACCGTTCTGCTCCCGTCCGCAGACGGACAACCGACGTGGATCGCCGCCCCGATCCGCGAAGCCGCTCTCCTGACCGCACAGCACCCTGTTCCGTACAACTGCGCCTTTGCCGGTGTCCAACTCGCGCTCGGAGGCGGCCTTCTATTCGGGCGTATCCCCCGCGTCACCCTCGCCGCGTCCATAGCCTGGGGGATAGGGATCTGGTACATCGGAGAGGGTCTCGGCGGCCTCGCCAGCGGACACGCCACCCTCATCACCGGAGCGCCCGGAGCGGCCGCCTTCTACGTGCTACTCGCAGCCGCAGCGTGGCCTACCCGACGCGCCGCCATGTCCACAGCCGGGCTGCCTACCTGGCTACCCAGCGCGTGGACAGCCGGATGGCTCGCAGCCGGGATCCTTCAACTGCTTCCCGCGCAAGCCACTGCTGCCGCGGTTCAAGACGCCCTCAGCCACGAACCGACAGCGCTGTCGAACACCGTCCACGTCAGAGTCGAGGTCCCGAACGGGCTCGGCACCGCCGGCCCTGCTCTCATCGCGCTCGCCTTCGCCGCGATCGGAGGGGCGGCCGCGCGAGCAGGCTTGCTGCGCAAGCTTGCCCTCGGGGTCGGTGCCGGGGTCACTGTCATCTTCTGGATCTTCGGACAAGACGCCGGACAACTGTTCACCGGCCACGCCACCGACCCCAACACCGCACCGCTGATCCTTGTCCTGGCCGGCGCAGTAGCCAGCGTTCCCCGCCGCCGGCTGCCGCAACACGCTTACTCGATGTCCAATGCGGGCGGAAAGGCTCCCACGGCCGCAGCTCGGAACCGCCTGGTCGCACCGAACTACGTATCCTGACGCAGCCAAGGAGTTAAGCCGTTCCGGCGGTGGCAGAACCCTCCACGCCGTCACCTCCGGCGGGCCACGCCCGCGCGGGGCCGGCACAGGACCTCGGCGGCAGCCACGAAATCCGGCTGGTCGATGCTCGTCATGACCTCGACGTTGCGGACGCTGACCGCGCCGACGTTCCACAGCCCGAAGCTGCCCCAGCGCGGGTCGTAGTAAGACCACCACCGCACACCGGCGAACTCGCTACGCCCGAATAGCGAAGCCGCCCAAGCCTGCGTGACCGAGCGGTCCCGGGTCACCACTTGGGACGGGCGCAAACCCAACTCGATCAGCCGGTTCGCGTCGTCCAGGTTCGCAGATCGGCTCAGCGGGGGCGAGGTCAAACTCCACGAGGGCCCGGACGCTGCCCGGAAGTGACGGGGTGCCGCGCAGCAGGCCGGCATTCCAGGTCGGGCTCCACCCAAACGCCTCGGCAATAGCCCCGGCGGCGCTGTCGCCGAGGTAGAGGACCTCGTACAACCCCGGATTGTCGACCCGGCTCGCGCCCGTCGAGCGCGGCACATAGAGCGGGTGGCCCGGCTGCCCACGCCGCGCCGCGGCCAGATAGGGCAGTACCCGAAACAGGCTTGCCATATCCTCAGGCAAAAGCTCCCGCAGCGAGCGCGTCGATCGCTTCCAGCACCGCCGCAGCGCCGCGCAAGGAGAGCACGTCGATCGGGACCGCACCGCCGAGGTGCGCGTTCGGGGTACTCAGCCAGTCGCCGGCCTGATCCGGATACAGCTCCAGCAGCAGCCGATCCAGCACATGATCAAGATCGGACAGGCGCCGCCGGTTCGGCGGGCTGATCGCCTCCCGCCCGGAACGCCACCGGCCGGGCTGAGACGCCGAGACGCCGAGGACGCGGGCTACGACGTTGTTACCCAGCGCCGCAACCACCCGTTCGACAATCTGCTCCGGCGCGAAGGCAGCCACCGCCTCGTCCTTCACCACCAGATTGCCGACCTGAGCACCAGCCGCCCGGCGAACCACAACCGGCGGCACCGCCACCCGGTTGGATCCAAGCTGCCTGGGTCGTTTCGCCGTCACCATGCCCAATCACCTCACACCCAACAGTACCTGTTGGGTGATCGCGCAGCGAAATCCGCGCGGGTCGTTGCCCGATTCTGGCCGGACACCCACTCACAATTGAGCTATGCCATCCGGGCCGAAGTACATCGAGCGCATTCACCTGACCCAGGACGGGTACCGGCACGAGCACATCCAGGAAGTCGAGTACCGCTACGGTCCCACCGGCGACCTCGATCACGCCACCACCGGCATCATGGCGCTGCTCATCGACGAGCACAGCTGGGACGTACGGGTCAAGCACGCACAGGGTGCGGTCAAGGTCGACACCGTCCACCCTTACGGGCGCCCGCCGTACCTGCGGGCGGTCGCCGACGGGACCCCCACCGACAACCTGCTGGACCTGCCCAAGTACTGAGTCTTCCTGTGGCATCGTGGTCAGGTGCCGCGTAAGAGCGACCCGGTCGAGCAACTGCGCCAGATCTGCCTCGCCCTACCGGAGACGACCGAGCGGCTCAGCCACGGCGAGCCGTCATTCTTCATCCGGGACAAGAAGCAGTTCGTCTCGCTCGACGACCACCACCACAACGCCGCCCACCTGGCCTTCTGGTGCCCGGCCGCGCCCGGAGTGCAGGAGCAGCTCATCGCCGAGGACGGCGACCAGTTCTTCCGCCCGCCCTACGTCGGGCACCGCGGCTGGGTCGGCGTCCGGATAGACCGCGGCCCGGACTGGTCCGAAGTCGCCGCCATCGTCGCCGACGCCTACCGCCAGGTAGCCCCCAAACAGCTCGTCCAGCGGCTCGACGGCCCCGGAGCCTGAACCGCTCGCGTACCCTCGACCGTCGTGGACGTCGCCGCCGAACTCAAGGAACTCTCCGCCACCCTCGCCAGTATCGAGGCGGTAGTCGACGTCAAGAAGCTGCACCGCGACGCCGAGGAACTCGAGCGGCAGGCCTCGGCACCGGACCTCTGGGACGACCCGGAGAAGGCCCAGAAGATCACCTCCAGGCTCTCCTACGTGCAGGGCGATATCCGCCGCGTCGAGGACCTGCGCCGGCGCACCGACGACGCGCAGGTGCTCTGGGACATGGCCGAAGAGGCAGACGACGCCGACATCCGGGTCGAAGCCGAGGCCGAAGCCACCGGGCTGCGCAAGGCCATCGACGAGCTCGAGGTGCGCACCCTGCTTAGCGGCCCCTACGACGCCCGCGAGGCCCTGATGACCATCCGGTCGGAAGCCGGGGGCGTGGACGCCGCCGACTGGGCCGAGATGCTGATGCGGATGTACCTGCGCTGGGCTGAGCGCCACGGCTACGCCGTCGACGTTCTCGACACCTCCTATGCCGAGGAGGCCGGGATAAAGTCGGCGACCTTCCAGGTCAAGGCGCCCTACGCCTACGGCACCCTCAGCGTCGAGCAGGGCACCCACCGCCTGGTCCGGATCAGCCCGTTCGACAATCAGGGCCGCCGCCAGACCAGCTTCGCCGGCGTCGAAGTCCTCCCGGTCGTCGAATCCTCCGACCATGTCGAGATCCCCGACGACGACATCCGGGTGGACGTGTACCGCTCCTCCGGCCCCGGCGGTCAAGGCGTCAACACCACCGACTCCGCGGTCCGGATCACTCACCTGCCGACGGGCATCGTGGTCAGCTGCCAGAACGAGCGCAGCCAGATCCAGAACCGCGCCAGCGCGATGGCCGTCCTGCAGTCCAAGCTGCTCGAGCGTCGCCGCCAGCAGGAGCAGGCCGCCCTCGACGCGCTCAAGGACAGCGGCAACAGCTGGGGCAACCAGATGCGCAGCTACGTCCTGCACCCGTACCAGATGGTCAAGGACTTGCGGACCGAGTACGAGGTCGGCAACCCGCAGGCGGTCCTCGACGGGGACATCGATGGCTTCATCGAGGCCGGAATCCGTTGGCGGCGTCGCGCTGGCGCGTAAGTAACTGAAGTGTTTGCTGAGACCTCCGGCGGGGGACGGGCCTTGCCGGGCCTTGACGGTGAGGCCTCTGAGTCCGAAATGTCCCGACAGCTCGACTCGCAGGCGCCGACGGTGCCGGGGACTCGCGTAACCGTTGGGTAAACTGCACTCCCGTGATCCGGCTCGAGAACATATCCAAGGTCTACCCGGCCGGTGCGCGCCCCGCCCTGGACGATGTCAGCCTCGGAATCGACAAGGGTGAGTTCGTGTTCCTCATCGGTTCCTCCGGTTCGGGCAAGTCCACGGTGTTGCGGCTGCTGCTTCGCGAGGAGCTGCCCACTGCCGGGACAGTGACCGTCGATGGCCGCAATCTCGGCAAGATGCCGTCCCGGAAGGTCCCTGACCTCCGCCGACGCATCGGTTGCGTCTTCCAGGACTTCCGGCTGCTCCCGAAGAAGAACGTGTACGAGAACGTCGCCTTTGCCCTCGAGGTCATCAACAAATCGCCGAAGGCCATTCGACGAACCGTGCCGGAGGTGCTCGACCTCGTCGGGCTCGAGGGAAAATCACAGCGGATGCCGAACGAGCTCTCCGGTGGCGAGCAGCAGCGCGTCGCGATCGCCCGGGCCTTCGTGAACCGGCCGCTGGTCCTGCTCGCCGACGAACCGACTGGAAACCTCGATCCGGACACCAGTCAAGGCATCATGAGCCTGCTGGAACGGATCAATCGCACCGGCACGACGGTTGTGATGGCCACCCACGACAACAACATCGTCGATGCCATGCGCCGCCGCGTTATCGAGCTGGATTTCGGGAAGATCATCCGCGATCAGGCCCGCGGCGTGTACGGAGTCGGCCGCTGAACATCGCGCGGCGGCCGGCGCGTCCGGCTCCGCCTTCATCCGAACCGAGCTTCCCCAAACAGTCCGAACAGTAAGGAAGTCATGCGAGCGAACTTCGTGTTGTCCGGCGTGGCGACGGGTATCCGGCGCAACGTCACGATGACGATCGCGCTCGTGCTCAGCACGTCGATCGCCCTGGCGTTCGTGGGGGCGGCGCTGCTGGCCAACACCGAGATCACGAAGTTCAAACAGCAGTACGAGGACAAGATCAACGTCTCGATCTACCTGTGCGCAACCCAATTCCAACCGCCATGCACACACAAGACAACCGATGCCGAGACGGCGGCGATCCGCGCAGCCCTCAACAGTGATCCCATCGTCAAGTCCGAGCGCTACATCTCCGAGCAGCAGGCCTTCGTGCTCGGCCAGCAGCAGCAGCCCGATGTGGCCAAGTTCCTCAAGGTCGGTGTCCTGCCCGCCTCGTTCACGGTGAAGCTGCGCAACTTGCAGCGGGACTACCCGACCTTTGCCGTCACCTACGCCAAATTCGCCGGTGTCGGCCAGGTAAAGAACCAGATCGATACGATCAACACACTGCTGGCCTTCATCGACAGCGCCCGGTGGTTCTCCATCATCGTCGCGTTGATCGTCTTGGTGGCGTCGATCCTTCTGATCGCGAACACGATCCAGGTCGCCGCGGCGCAACGGAAGAACGAGACGAGCATCATGCGGCTCGTGGGCGCCTCCCGCTGGATGACCGAGCTTCCGTTCATGCTCGAGGCCATCATCGCCACGGCATTCGGGGGCTTGGTCGCGGTGGTCGGGATCTGGATCGGCAAGCACTACTTCCTCGACCGCGGCGTGTTCAGCGGGCCCACCAAACGAGGCATCATCCCGAACCTCAGCATCAACGACGTCCTGATAGCCGGTGGCACCGGCATGATCGTCGGCGTGGTGCTGGCGGCGCTGACCGCCTTTGCGACGTTGCGCTTCTACGTCAGGCTGTAGGTCGTGCAGGCACAGGCGGCGTCGAGCAATCGTGAGACCGGCCGCAAGATCATCGCGCAGAATCGCAAGGCGCGCCACGACTACGCGATCATCGAGACCTTCGAGGCCGGCCTGGTGCTGACCGGCACGGAGGTCAAGTCGCTGCGGCTCGGTCGCGCCTCGCTGGTGGACGGATTCGCCACCATCGACAACGGCGAGGTCTTCCTGCGCAACGTCCACATCCCGGAGTACACGCAGGGCAGCTGGACCAACCACGAGCCGCGCCGTACCCGCAAGCTGCTGCTGCACCGCGCCGAGATCCTGCGCCTGGTCGGAAAGACGAAGGAGAGCGGCCTGACCCTCGTGCCGCTCGCCTTGTACTTCTCCGGGGGCAACGTGAAGGTCGAGATCGGGTTGGCGCGCGGCAAGAAATCCTACGACAAACGACAGGATCTGGCCCGCCGCGATGCCGACCGAGAGGTCCGCAGGGCATTGGGCCGCCGCGCGAAGGGCATGGACTAGGCGATGCAGGCACGCCTGCGGGGCTTGGTGCGCAACCGGTGAAGGACGCGGACGTCCCGCAGTGGTGGCAGCGCTTGGGCCTGCCGGGACTCGTCGACATCCACGTGCACTTCATGCCCGAAGCGGTGATGAACGCGGTCTGGCGGTACTTTGACAACGCCGTCGAGCACTACGGCTTCGCGTGGCCCGTGCACTACCGGGGCTCGGATCCAGAGCGCGTCGCCGTCCTGCGCGCGCTGGGAGTTCGCGCATTCACTGCGCGCTGTACCCGCACAAGCCGGGGATGGCCGAGTCACTGTCAACGTGGGCGCGTGAGTTCGCCGCGCGCACGCCGGGCTGTGTCCCGACCGGCACGTTCTTCCCAGAGGCGTCGGCGCCCACCTACGTCGAGCAGGCCATCAAGGCCGGAACGAAGGTCCTCAAGGCCCACGTACAAATCGGCGGCTACGACCCGCGCGACGAGCTCCTGGACCCGGTATGGGGAATGCTCGCCGAGCCGGTCGAGGACGGGGGGGCCAAGCCGGAACGAACAGGCCAGGTCGTCTGGGGGCCCGGTCCCGTCACCGGGAGTAGGCGATTGCCGCGAGCGCTACCCTTGAGGGGTTAGTGCAATCCCAACCACGGGGGTGAACGGTTTCGACTCCGTATGTCGATACAGGAGAAGCGGGCCGAGGATTGCGTTGCTGACCTCGTTAAAAAAGCGACGCACAAAAAAATAAGCGCCGATTCACATCGCGCTGACTTCGCTCTCGCTGCCTAAGTAGCAGAGCGGGTCTGTCAGCCCGGACTCGTCACCGGTCCGGTTCCTGGCATCAGCTAGGTGACTTACCGTCCTCGCCGGTCGCGGGTGAGGTCGGGACAACTCACAGCGGCTGGGCCTGTCACACCGGCTTGTGCGCATGACCGGTGGGGCCGAGTAGAGGCACAGCGCACTGCGCCCGGAGAAGTCCTGTTGAAGCGTCGGAGGACGCGGGTTCGATTCCCGCCACCTCCACAATTGCGATGTCTCGGGACATCGTGCACAGATGTCTCGGGACATAGTGAACACCTTCAGGTTGCTGGGGGTGTTTTTTGTTGTGGTTGGTAGTCGCGGTGGGGGTGGAGTTGGAAGTCGCGTAGTAGTC
>JALYIL010000134.1 GCA_030775825.1 Actinomycetota bacterium | reverse complement strand
GCTCATGACCGCAGGGCGCCGGCGATCACGTCGACCGCCGTGTCGACGGGCACGTCCTGGCGCGCGTCGGTGCGGCGCTCGCGGAGCTCGACGGTGCCCTCTTCCAGTCCCCTGCCGACGATGACGATGGTGGGCACGCCGAGTAGTTCGGCATCCTTGAACTTCACGCCCGGTGACACGCCGCGGCGATCGTCGTACATGACCCGCACGCCGCGGCCTTCGAGGTCCGAGCAGATCCGGTCAGCCGCTGAGAAGACAGCCTCGTCCTTTCCGGTGGCCACCACATGGACGTCGGCCGGCGCAACCGCCCGCGGCCAGCACAGCCCTTTATCGTCGAAGGTCTGTTCGGCGAGCGCCGCGACCGCCCGGGTGATACCAACGCCGTACGAGCCCATCGTGACCGTGCGCGGCTTGCCGTCGGGGCCAAGCGCCTGCAGCCCGAACGCCTGCGCGTACTTGCGGCCGAGCTGGAACACATGGCCCAGTTCGATGCCACGTGCGATCTGCAACGGGCTGCCACAGCGTGCGCAGAGATCACCGTCTCGGATCTCCACCGCGCCGACCTCCCCGTCGGGGACGAAGTCGCGCCCCCGCACCACGAAGGCGGCGTGCTTGCCTGCCACATTGGCGCCGGTCACCCAGGCACTCCCCTCGACCACGAGGGGGTCGACCAGATAGCGAATCCCCGATTCGCCCGCCTCACCGAGGATCTGCGGACCGATGTATCCCTTGACCAGCTCGGGGGCCGTGGCCAGATCTTCCGGCTCAGCCTGGCTGACCTGGATGGGTTCGAGCTGGCCGCCCAACCGTTTGAGGTCGACCTCACGATCGCCCGGCACGCCGACCACGAGGAGCTGCCAGTCCTTCTCACCGGGCGCGCGCGTACGGAGCACGACGTTCTTCAGGGTGTCGGCAGCGGTGAATGTCCGTTGCTCGAGGGGCCCCAGCGAGCCGAGCGAGCCCCAATCGAGCTCGTTGAGCCTCGCAACCAGGGTGCCGATCGTCGGCGTTTCGGGGGTGTCCAGAACGTGCTGAGCAGGGTGGTCCGCCGACGCCTGCGGCTCGGGCGCGGCAATCACCACTGCTTCGGTGTTGGCCGCATAGTCGCAGTTGCTGCACTGGACGAAGGTGTCTTCGCCGACCGGCGTCGGGGCCAGGAATTCCTCCGAGGCAGAGCCACCCATGGCCCCTGACACCGCGAACACGATGCGGTAGTCGAATCCGAGCCGGGAAAAGATCCGTTCGTACGCTTGGCGGTGGGCGTGATACGCGGCCTCGAGACCCTCGTCGGTCAGGTCGAACGAGTACGAATCCTTCATGATGAATTCGCGTCCGCGCAGGATGCCTGCCCGCGGGCGTGCCTCGTCGCGGTACTTCGTCTGGATCTGGAACAACGTCAGGGGGTAATCCTTGTAGCTGGCGTATTCACCCTTCACCAGGAGCGTGAAGAGCTCCTCGTGGGTCGGCCCCAGGAGGTAGTCGGCACCTTTGCGATCCTGCAGCCGGAACAAACTGTCACCGTAGTCTGCCCAACGCCCACTGGCCTCGAAGATGTCGCGCGGGATCAGCGCGGGAAAATGCACTTCCTGCGCGCCGATCGCAGTCATTTCCTCGCGGACGATCCGTTCGACATTGCCCAGGACCGCCAGGCCCAGAGGTAACCAGGAGTAGATGCCTGGCGCGACGCGACGGATATAACCCGCGCGCACCAGCAGCTTGTGGCTCGGCACCTCCGCGTCGGCTGGGTCGTCACGGAGGGTCCGGAGGAACAACGTCGAAAGTCTGAGCACGGCGCCAAGGCTAGCGACCTCGGACGTATCCTCGCGGGCGTACTCGGATTGACAGCGGCTCAGGCGGTGCGTGTTGCTACGTTGAGGAGCCCGCTACCGTCGACGGCGTGCGCCATTTCGATCTCGTCATCATCGGCTCCGGGTCGGGCAACTCGATCATGACGCCGGATTTCGACAGCTGGCAGGTCGCCATGATCGAGGACTCCACGTTTGGGGGAACCTGCCTGAACGTCGGATGCATTCCGACGAAGATGTACGTCTATCCTGCCGATCTGGCCGAGGACATACGGCACGCGGAGCGGCTCGGCGTCGATGCGCACCTTGACGCGGTGCGATGGTCAGACATCCGCGACCGGATCTTCGGCCGGATCGACGCCATCTCCGCAGGCGGTCGCGATTACCGCGCCCATGGCCAGAGCAACGTCACGCTGTTCGAAGCTCACGCCAGGTTTCTTGACCCCAGGACGCTCGAGTTGTCTTGGGGCGAGACGATTTCCGCGGATCGAGTGGTGATCGCCACCGGCTCGCGCGCGGTCGTGCCGCCGGTCGTGACGGCCAGTGAAGCTCCGTACGAGACCTCCGACACAGTCATGCGGATCGACGCGGTACCTGATCGGGTCGCCATCCTCGGCGGGGGCTACATCGCCGCCGAGTTCGCCCACATTTTTGCCGCCTTTGGTGCCCAGACGACGGTGATCGCGCGTGGCGCCCCCCTGCTGCGGCATCTCGACCACGAGATCGCCGAGCTGTTCACCGAGCAGGCCAAGCAGCGGTGGAACGTCCGCCTCGACGCGCACCTCAGCTCTATCGTGCGAGCTGGCTCGGGCGTGCGGCTGGATCTGCTCGACGGATCCACCATCGAGGCAGATCTGCTGCTGGTCGCCACGGGTCGTGTGCCGAACTCCGATCAGTTGAACCTCCGGGCCGCGGGGGTCGAGGTGCACCCGGACGGACGGATCGTCGTCGATGCCTATCAGCAGACGAGCACCGACAACATCTGGGCGCTCGGCGATGTCTGTTCCGAGCATCAGCTCAAGCACGTCGCCAACCACGAGTCGCGGGTGGTTGCCCATAACCTGCTGCATCCCGACCAACCGCAGGAGTCAGATCACCGCTTCGTTCCCGCTGCAGTCTTCACCCATCCGCAGATCGCCACTGTCGGTCTCACCGAGGAGCAGGCGCTCACCTCCGGACGGCGATTCGTCACCGCCATGATCGGTTATGGCAGCACTGCCTACGGGTGGGCGATGGAGGACAACTCCAGCGTCTGCAAGCTCATCGCCGACCCGGCAACCGGGCACATCCTCGGCGCTCACATCATCGGAGCCCAGGCCGCCAGCCTGATCCAACCGCTGATCCTGGCGATGAGCTTCGGGCTCGGCGCACGCGAGATCGCGCGCGGGCAGTACTGGATCCATCCCGCGCTGACCGAAGTTGTCGAGAACGCCCTGCTGCATCTCGAACTGGACCAGTAGGTTTGGCTGATGGCTGACGAATACACCGGCAACGTCGAGGTCGGCGGTCCCCTGGACGTGCGCCGCCTACCGGGGCTCACGATCGCGAAGCTGGCGGTCGGACCGATGTCCAACAACGCCTACCTGCTGCGTTGCACCCAGACAAGCGAAGGCCTGCTCATCGACGCGGCGAATGAGGCCGACCGGCTCCGCGAGCTGATCGTCCTCGACGGGCCGCCGGTATCGGCGATACTCACCACCCACCGTCACGCCGATCACTGGCAGGCCCTGGCGCAGACCGTGGAGGCCGCCGGTGCTGCCGTGTTCGCGGGCGAACCCGACGCCGATGAACTTCCGGTCGCCGTGGACGAGCGGCTCGATCACGGCCAGACGATAACGGTGGGCGACGTGTCGCTCGACATCATCGCTCTGCGCGGGCACACCCCTGGTTCGATCGCCGTTCTCTATCGTGACCCCGAAGGCGTGGCACACCTGTTCACGGGCGACAGCCTCTTCCCCGGTGGTCCAGGACGCACCACGAGTCCGGAGGACTTCACCTCGCTGATGGACGATCTCGAGTCGAGGGTGTTCGCCACCCTGGACGACGAGACCTGGTTCTACCCGGGCCACGGCAACGACTCGACCCTGGGCGCGGAGCGCCCCCATCTGGCGCAATGGCGCGATCGCGGCTGGTAGGCGAGGGCTCGGGGCAGGGCACGAGCGCCGAGCCGCGGGGCGCTCACGTCAAACCGCTCGCATCCGGCGGAACGTCGACGGCGTACTGCTTGAGAATCTCAAGTGGCACGATCTCGGCGGCTCGCTCGTGCGTCGCCGCGAGCACGACCGGCGCGGCGGCACCGTCTTCGTGTGCCTGTAGCCATCGAGCGGCCACGACGCACCACCGATCGCCTGGGCGCAGGCCGGGAAAGCGAAACTGCGGCATGGGCGTGGTCAGGTCATTACCGACGCGCTTCTGATGGGCGAGGAACTCCGCGGTGGCAACGGCGCAGACCGTGTGGCTACCGAGATCCTCCGGCCCGCTCGAGCAGTTACCGTCCCGGTAGAAGCCAGTCAGGGGGTCAACACCACACGGTGCGAGATCGCCGCCCAGAACGTTTCGGTCACCGGTCATGGGCGAATTGTTGCAACTGGCGAGCCACCATAGACAGTCGTCATCGCGCAGCGGCAACGATTCCACCCTGCAGGCCCGTTGCCTGCAAGGGCAGTATGGTCGGGTGACCGACCTGCGGCTGCGCGCCCCGCTGCACCACGTGAGCCCGCGAGCACGCTGGTACTGGGCGACCCGAGCCCTCCTCGGCTGGGTGATCATCTTCGCGATCGAGACGATCGTCTGGCTCGCGACCCCGGAGTCGACCGCCGGGCATGTATACATCGCCTCGGCAACGTTCGCGATCGCCCTCACGCACCTTCTCGTCATGCCGCAATGGCGCTTCAGGGTCCATCGTTGGGAGACCACGCAGTCCGCGGTGTACACCCAGTCGGGGTGGTTCACGCAGGAGCGCCGGATCGCCCCGGTCAACCGCATCCAGACCGTCGATACGCATCGTGGACCTTTTGAGCAGCTGTTCGGCCTTGCCAACATCACCGTTACCACTGCCTCAGCCGCCGGTCCGTTGCGCATCAACGGTCTCGAGTTGGCCACCGCCGAAGCCCTTGTCGAGGACCTGACGGTCCGCACCCAGAGCGGCGGAGACGGCACGTGAGCACTGCGCTCAGCACGCCGGCAGCTCTCACCGGCGCGCAATGGCAACGGCTGAGCCGTCGCATGCTGCTCGTCAACCCGGTGATGGAACTCGGGCGGGCCGTGCCGGCCTTAATCGGTCTGTTCTTCGCGGGATCTACCAATGGCGGAGGTTCCGGTGGGTCCGTGTGGAGCGTCATCGGCGGCGCCGCCGTGATCGCCCTCGGCGTATTGCACTGGTTCACGACCCGGTACCGGATCACCCCCGACCAAATTCAGCTCAGGCGTGGTCTGCTTCGGCGGGTCACGATCGCCGCGCCCCTGGACCGGGTCCGCACCGTTGACGTCACGGCCCATCTCCTGCACCGGGCGCTCGGGCTGTCCAAGGTCGCGATCGGCACCGGGATCTCCGACCGCAAGGGGCACAGCCGCCTCGTCCTGGACGGACTGCCCGCGCCGGCCGCAGCCCGGCTGCGTGCCGAGCTGCTGCACCGTGACGGGGCCGCACAGGAGCCTTCGGCCGTCCCAACCGGCGACGAGCAGATCGCGCATCTCGAGCTGGCCTGGATTCGCTACGCACCGTTTACGCTGTCCGGCGCGATTACCAGCGTGGCCGTATTCGGCTTCGGATGGCGGCTGGTCAACGAAGCTCACGTCAGGCTCTCCCATCTCGGACCATTGCGTGTGATCGGCAATGACCTACAACGCACGTCGGTCGCAATCGACGTCGCCGCGATCGTCGTGCTCGTCATAACGGTGCTCACGCTCGCCTCGACCATTGGGTACGTTCTCGCGTTCTGGGGCTTCCAGCTGAGTCGTCATGACGGTGGTTCACTTCACGTGGCCCGCGGCCTGATCACCTCACGCGCGACCAGCATCGAGCGGCGAAGGCTCGTCGGTGCCGAGCTCTCCGAGCCTCTGCTCCTACGGGCGGTCGGGGGCGCCCGGTGCATGGCCATCGCCACTGGGCTGCGGGCGGGGCGGGGGGCCGAGCGCGGCGGCGAGATTCTGCTGCCTCCGGCGCCTGAAGCGCAGGCGGTTCGGGTCACCGCGATCGTGCTCGGTTCAAGCGGCCCCGCGACGCAGCGGCTGCGACAGCACCCACCGGCAGCACTGCGACGCCGACTGGTGCGCGCCTGTGCCGGGGCGGTCTTGGTCGTGCTGATAGTGGGCCTCCTGGTCGTGCTGACTCCCCTGTCCCAATTCTGGTGGTTCGCCTGCCTGGCCTTACTCGGCCTGGCGCCGCCGCTCGCCTTCGATCGGTACCGCAGCCTCGGGCACGCATTCATCGACGGCTACGTCGTCACCCGCGTCGGATCGATCGTCCGGCGGCGCAGTGCGATCGCCAGCGATGCGGTGATCGGATGGAACCTCACCTCGAGCCTGCTTCAGCGCCACGCGGGCTTGACGACGTTGACTGCCACCACCGCGGCGGGCAAGCAGGGGTATGAGATCGTCGATGCCGCCGAGGACGAGGCGCTGCGATTTGCCGAGGCTGCATCCCCCGGGCTACTGACGCAGTTCCTCCAGACGCGGTCCGTCCACACGCAGTCCCGTCCAGACGCCGTTCGTCCAGACGCCGTCCGTCCAGACGCCGTCCGTCCAACAGCGCCGTGAACGTCGAGGTCCCAGTCCTGGAGATCGGTGGCACCCACGTGCTGGGCGCCGTGGTCACCGTGGACGATTGGACGGTCCGTGAGTCCCGGCGTCTGCACTTGGAAAGCAACGGCACCGCTGCCGAGATCCTCGACGCGTTCGTCGCAGCCGGCTCCGACCTCGGCGCGCGGCCCGGGGCGGTCTGGGGCGTCGCCATGCCGGATCCGTTTGACTATGACCGCGGGATCGCAACCTTTCGCGGCGTGGGAAAGTTCGACGCGATCTATGGCCTCGATATCGGCGCCGCGCTCCGCGAACGCCTGCCCGGCCACGCGGCGCGGATCTCATTCGTCAACGACGCCGACGCCTTCATCCTGGGTGAGTGGACCCACGGGTCTGCGGGCGGCCACCGCAGGTGCGTAGGGATAACACTGGGAACCGGTCTGGGCTCCGGATGGCTCGTCGACGGACACATCACCGACGCGGCCCCTGGCGTGCCGCTATTCGGCCGCGCCCGCACGTTGACCGTGAACGGTGCCGGCCTGGAGGAGACCATCTCGCGCCGCGCACTTCGCCGGGCGTACGCGGCGGCAGGTGGTGATAGCGAGGCAGACGTCTTCGACATCTGCCAACACGCTCGCGCTGGCGAGCAGGCGGCCGTAGAAGTCCTGCGGTACGGCTTCGGCGGCCTAGGGCGGGCCCTGGGACCGGCCATGCGCGAGTTCGGCGCCGATGTCGTCGTCATCGGCGGCTCCATGGGGGCTTCGTGGGACCTGTTCGAGCCGTGGTTCCTCGAAGGGATGGACTGGCCGGTGGCGCCGCCAATCCGGCTCGCCACCGATCCTGAGCACGCCGCCGTCCTCGGAGCGGCCCGGTTCGCCCTGGGTGGCGCGAGCTGATTTCGCTCACGCCATCCTGACTCAGCCGCCCACACCGATGAGGATTCGTGGGTGCGCCGTCGGCGTGAGCCATCGCATCAGGTTGACCAGTGAGTCCAGCGGGATGGAGATACACCCCTGAGTTGGCTGACCCACGCTCACGTGCAGGAAGTAGGCACTGCCAGCACCTTGCGCGACCGGGCTCCGGTTGTAGTCGATCACCACGGCGTACGTGTAGTACGGCATCTCGTAATACAGGTGTTCGTTCGGGTCGCCCTGAGTGAAGGAGCACGACGACGCGCAATTCTGCATCGTGTTGTATAGCGGTCCGGGCTGGCTGATCCACCAATCGGCAGGGGTGGTCTGGCGATATGGCAGGGACGTGCCTGGGTTGCGATCATGCCCGAACGCCTGGGTGAGGGTGAAGCTGCCGATCGGGGTGGCTGAGATCATTTCGCTCGGGTGCGAAGACATTCCGGCCGTACCGAGATACGCGCTCAGCGCCGAACCGACCGGCGCCCACCCGCTGCCTCGCCGCTGCCAGGCCTGCAACACTGCCGTCGTGCTCGCCGCAGACGGCGCCACAACCGTGATCACTTGGGAGGCACTTCCGGTCTCAAACGCCAGCGGCAGCCGGGATTCGGGAGGGGCAGACGGATAATGGACCGGGTCTGTCGCCGCTGCGGCGGGCGCCCGACTGTGCGTCGCCGTGGGTCGTGCGGCCGGGGCGATCGGACGGGCCGCGGACGTGGTCGGAGGCCGGGTCGCCAGTGCCGAACCCGGCCCGAGGGAAGGCTTCGCGTGCGGCGAGGCCCCAGAGGTACATGCCGCGAGCAGGAGGGCGAGCGCGCAGCTGATGACACCGGGACGGACCGCACCCATCCCTCTAGGGTGTCACGCCACGCCGATGAGGATCCTCGGGTGCGCCGCCGGCGTGAGCCACCGCATGATCGTCACCAGGTTCGACATCGGGATCGCCACGCATCCCGCGGTAGGCGTCCCGTCGGTGACGTGCAGGAAGAACGCGCTCCCCGCCCCCTGAACGACCCCGGTCGGCGAGTTGCGGGTGTTGTAATCGATAACCACGGCGTAGTCATACAAGGACGTCGCGTAGAGCTGCTCGTTCGGGCCGCCCTGGTTGTATGGGCAACCCCGGCTCGGGCCGGCCGACTGGAGCGTGTTGTAACAGCCGGCGTAGCTGCCGCCGTACTGGCTGATCCACCAGTCCGATGGGTTGGTCTGCAGGTAGGGCAGGGATGTCCCGGGGTTGGCATCACGGCCAAAGGCCTGGGTCAGCGTGAAGCTGCCGACCGGCGTCGCGGACCGGGACTCACTCGGCGCAGTGCTCAATCCATCCGACCCCACGTGCGCGAGTACGGCCGGCCCGTAGGGTAGCCACCCGCCTCCGGGGGCACGGTCCCAAGCCTGCAGGGTTGCCGTGGTACTTGCATACGACGAAGCGAGCACGGTGATGACCCGCGTAGCTCCTGCCGTGCTTCCCCCTACCGGGAGTCCCGTTCCACGCCGCGGCGCAGGCACCGGGACGGGTGCTAGGGCGGGCGCGTAGACGGGGTTGGCCGGTGGCGGGATCGCCGCCGCGGCACTGCTCTTCGGCGGCGCAGCCGGGTTCGAGCCACCGCCAGACCGGTTTGCCACCGCGCTCGGGGGCGGCGCGCTCCGTGGCAGGGATTGGCCTTGACCCCGTGCGGTGGACACCTCGTAAGCGAGGATGTTCATCATGGGAAGACAACGTAGAGAGTTCAGTCCTGAGTACAAGGACGAGGCCGTCAGGCTGGTGATCAACACCGGACGTGCGG
>JALYIL010000133.1 GCA_030775825.1 Actinomycetota bacterium | reverse complement strand
GCCCGGGCCCACGCGCGGTCACTGGCCATCTAGGTGGCCGCCGCGGAGTAGCTGAGAGGCAAGGTGGAACGTGCTCTACGCACTGGGCGTCATCATCTTTGCCCTCGGCCTGTTGCTGTCGATCGCGTTGCACGAGGTCGGCCACATGGTTCCGGCCAAGAAGTTCGGCGTAAAGGTCACCCAGTACATGGTGGGCTTCGGCCCTACCGTGTGGTCGCGCAAGCGTGGCGACACGGAGTACGGGTTGAAGGCGATCCCCCTCGGTGGATACATCCGGATGATCGGCATGGTGCCCCCGCGCTCGGACGGCTCACGATCGCGCTGGCCCTCGCGGATGGCGACCGTTGTGGAGGACTTCCGCCGGGTCAGCCGCTCGGAGGTGATGCCGGGTGACGAGCCCCGCGAGTTCTATCGCCTGACGCCGGGCAAGAAGATCATCGTCATGCTCGGCGGACCGACCATGAACCTGGTCATCTACCTGATCCTGACGCTGATCCTGCTGACCACTCTCGGTCGCCCTCACGATGACGCGACGAAGACTGTGGCGTCGATCAGTAAATGCGTGTACCCGGCTACCGCGCCCCAGGCGCAGCAACAGAACTGTCCAGTGCCCAACTCACCTGCTGCGATCGCCGGATTGCAGGCCGGAGACCAGGTGGTGTCGATAAACGGCACCCCGCTCGCCAGCTGGGCCGCGGCCGTCAACATCATCGAAGCGTCGCCCGGAAAGCGCCTGGCGATGGTGGTTGACCGCAAGGGAACACCCGTCGCCCTCACCATCACCCCGGTCGAGAACCTCAAATACGCCAACGCCACCGGGACCGCGACCAAAACGGCCGGATTCATCGGCGTTTCGCCGGTCTATCACCACTACTACCAGCCGCTCGGCGTGACCGCGGTGCCCGGAGAAATCGGTCGCCAGATCAGACTCGGAATCGACGCCATCGGGAGCTACCCACAGAAGATCGGCTCGTTGTGGGACACGATCTTCCACAACAAACCCCGAGACGCGAACGGGGCGATCGGTGTGGTCGGCATCGGCCGGCTGGGCGGAGAGTTGGCCCAGAGCAACCAGCTCGATGTCCAGGACAAGGTCTACACACTCGTCGGCCTGCTCGCCAGCGTCAATTTGCTGCTGTTCTTCTTCAACCTGTTGCCGCTGCTCCCGCTGGACGGCGGTCACGTGGCCGGGGCGATCGTCGAAGGGATCAGGCGCGGGCGGGCTAGGTTGCGCACCCGGCGCACGCGGGCAGCCGGCGGACCGGTGGGCGCGACGGCGCGGCCGCAAATCTTTGTCGACACCGCGCAAATGCTTCCCGTGATGTATGCGGTCGCGTCTGTTCTCATCGTGTTGACCCTGTTGACGCTTTACGCCGATATCGTCAAACCCGTGACCCTCGGATGAGGGTGCGCGGCTGTGGGCTGCCCTGCGACGAGCGGATAATGCAATCGTGACTGTCTCTCTTGGTATGCCGTCAGGACCACCCCCGGTACTCGCCCCACGGCGGCCCTCGCGTCAAATCAGCGTGGGCAAGGTGCTGGTCGGCGGCGACGCGCCCGTGTCGGTCCAGTCGATGACGACGACGCTCACCTCCGATGTGGACGCGACCCTCCAGCAGATCGCCGAGCTGACGGCCAGCGGGTGCGACATCGTCCGGGTGGCAGTGCCGTCGCAGGACGATGCGGATGCATTGCCGCGGATTGCTCAGCGTTCGCAGATCCCGGTCATCGCGGACATCCATTTTCAGCCCAAGTATGTTTTCGCGGCCATCGAAGCCGGCTGCGCGGGCGTGCGGGTCAATCCGGGAAACATCAAGGCGTTCGACGACCGGGTCGGTGAGATCGCGCGGGCGGCCGCGGATGCCGGAATCTCCCTGCGGATCGGTGTCAACGCCGGATCCCTCGACAAGCGCCTGCTCGAGAAGTACGGCAAGGCGACGCCGGAAGCGCTCGTCGAGTCGGCCCTGTGGGAGGCCTCGCTTTTCGAAGAACACGGCTTCCGCGACTTCAAGATCTCGGTCAAGCACAATGACCCCGTCATCATGGTGCGCGCTTACGAACAGCTCGCCGAGCAGTGCGACTACCCGCTGCACCTCGGCGTTACCGAGGCCGGCCCCACCTTTCAAGGCACGATCAAGTCTTCGGTGGCCTTCGGAGCCCTGCTGTCCCGGGGCATCGGCGACACCATTCGCGTCTCGCTGTCGGCCCCTCCGGTTGAGGAAGTCAAGGTGGCGCTCCAGATCCTCGAATCACTCAACTTGCGTCAGCGACGGCTGGAAATCGTCTCCTGCCCGTCCTGCGGCCGTGCCCAAGTGGACGTGTACACGCTCGCCGACCGGGTGACGGCCGGTCTGCAGGGTATGACCGTGCCATTGCGGGTCGCGGTAATGGGATGCGTGGTCAACGGGCCGGGCGAGGCGCGGGAGGCGGACTTGGGCGTGGCCTCCGGTAACGGTAAGGGGCAGATCTTCGTGCGCGGCGAGGTGATCAAGACGGTTCCTGAATCGCAGATTGTCGAGACGTTGATCGAGGAGGCATTGCGCCTGGCCGAGCAGATGGGCGAGGCGGGCGTACCCTCCGGGGCGCCGGTTGTGGTCACCTCATGATCACGACCGCGTCCCACGTTGCGCCGTGAGTTGTCCGCGGCCAGGTAACCTCAGCTGATGTGACGGCAGTTCGCCCCGATGCCGGGCGCCGCAAGGTGCGACCAAACGCGGCGTCCGTTCTGGATCACCGTGCCCTCGCGAGCACCGAGCGCCTGCTGGATTCCGATCCGTACACCAACGTCGTCGTCGCGGCGCGGTTGCGCTCAGCCCGGTCCCTGGTGCCTGCTCGGCTCGGCGGCACGATGATCGGGATCTGCGACGCAGATGAAGTCACCGCCGCGTGCTACAGCGGTGGAAACCTGCTGCCCATCGGCGGGGATGCGCTCGCGTGGGACACCTTGGCCCGATTCGTCGCCGAGCGCCCCAGGGTGTGTTCGTCGGTGGTCGGACGAGCCGAAGCGGTGGAGGTCATGTGGTCGCGCTTGACCCACGCCTGGGGCCCGGCCCGCAGCGTCCGGGCCAACCAGCCGCTGCTCATGTTGGACTGCCCCGTTACCCAGGCCCTCGACGACAGCGTGAAGCCGGCCGGGTCCGAGGACCTGGATCGCTACCTGTGCGCGGCGGCGGCGATGTTCACCGAGGAACTTGGCGTCTCGCCGCACGTCTCGCCTGGACCGGTGGCATTTCGCAATCGAATCGCCGAATTGATCAGCCAAGGCCGCGCGTTCGCGAGCGTGGATTTCCGGGGGCAGGTCCTGTTCAAAGCCGAGATAGGCGCGGTGTCCGGACACACCGCGCAGGTCCAGGGCGTCTGGGTCCGCCCAGATCTTCGTCGCCGCGGTCTCGGAACAGCGGGCCTGGCCACCGTTGTGACCCATGCCCTCACACTCGCGCCGAGCGTCAGTCTCTACGTGAACGATTTCAACGTTCCCGCGCTGAAGGCCTACCACCGACTCGGCATGCGTCAGGTTGCAACCCTGTCCACCGTGCTGTTGCCCTGACGTAGGTTCTCAAGCATGCTCAGTCGTCTGCTGCGCCGCTTCCTGCGGCCGTACCACCGTGCGCTGCTCGTTGTAGTGGCCTTCCAGCTCGTCGGCACGATGGCTTCGCTCTACCTGCCCAGCTTGAACGCGCAGATCATTGACAGCGGAATTGCGCAGGGCAACACCGCATACATCCTGCGGACCGGCGGCTGGATGCTGGTCGTTAGCGTCGTTCAGATCGCCTGCTCGGTGGTGGCGGTCTACTTCGGCGCGCGGGTGGCGATGAGTTTCGGCCGCGACGTCCGGGGCGCGATCTTTCACCGGGTCGGCGAGTTCTCGGCGCGCGAGGTCTCGCGATTCGGCGCGCCCTCGCTGATCACGCGAAACACCAATGACGTACAGCAAGTCCAGATGCTCGTCGTCATGACCTGCACGATGATGGTCGCCGCCCCGATCATGTGTGTCGGCGGAGTCATCATGGCCCTGCGCCAGGACGTGGGACTCTCCTGGCTGATGGGCATCAGCGTGCCGCTGCTGGCCGTGCTCATCGGCCTCATCATCAGCCGGATGGTCCCGCAGTTTCGATTGATGCAGGTCAGGATCGACGCGGTGAACCGCGTATTGCGTGAGCAGCTGTCCGGCATCCGCGTCGTGCGGGCGTTCGTGCGCGAACCCGTCGAAACTCAGAGGTTTGCCGTGGCCAACGGCGAGCTGACCACGACCGCGATGCGGGCTGGCCGGCTCATGGCCCTGATGTTCCCGACCGTGATGCTGGTTCTCAACGTTTCGAGCGTCGCGGTTCTGTGGTTCGGCGCCGGGCGGATCAACTCCGGGCAGATGCAAGTGGGCTCGCTGACCGCATTCCTGACCTATCTCATGCAGATCCTGATGTCGGTCATGATGGCGACGTTCATGCTGATGATGGTTCCGAGAGCTGCCGTGTGTGCGGAGCGCATCGAGGAGGTCCTGCAGACCGACCCGTCCGTCGTCCTCGCGGCCGACCCGGTCACGAGCGTGGCCGGCCACGGCGAGATTGAATTCCAGCAGGTCGGATTCCAGTATCCGGGCGCCGCTGCGCCGGTGCTTTCTGAGATCACTTTCGGCATCACACCTGGGCAGACAACCGCGATCATCGGCAGTACCGGCACCGGCAAGTCAACGCTCGTCTCCATGATCCCGCGCCTGTTCGATGCCACTGCGGGCCGGGTCCTCGTCGATGGTGTCGATGTGCGGGAGCTGGCGCCCGAGGTGCTCTGGAAACGAATCGGCCTGGTACCGCAAAGGCCATATCTGTTCTCCGGAACGGTCGCCAGCAATCTGCGATTCGGCAACCCGGATGCCACCGACGACGATCTCTGGCGGGCCCTGCAGATAGCCCAGGCCGAGGACTTCGTCTCGGCGATGCCCGAGGCGCTCGCCGCGCCCATCGTGCAGGGCGGCACCAATGTCTCGGGAGGGCAGCGTCAGCGCCTGGCGATCGCCCGGGCACTCGTGCGGCGACCAGAGATCTACATCTTCGACGAGTCGTTCTCGGCTCTTGACCTTGGCACCGACTCGCGTTTGCGCCACGCCTTGCGCCCAGTCACGCGCGATGCTGCCGTGATCATCGTCGCGCAGCGGGTCTCGACGATCGCGGATGCGGATCAGATCATCGTTCTGGACGGCGGGACGATCGTCGGCCTGGGGCGGCACGACCAGTTGCTCACGAGCTGCCCGACCTACGCCGAGATTGTGGATTCACAGCTGTCGGGCGAGCACGCAGCGTGACCACGACCTCCGAGCGCGCGGTGCCGGGCCGGCTACCTGAAGTCGGCGCGGAAGCCCGGCGACGGGGAGGGCCTCCGTGGATGACCGCGGGTATGCCCGCCGAGAAGTCGATGAACTTCGGGCCATCGGCCCGCCGCATGCTGAGGTTGCTTCGCCCTGAGCGGCTTCGGGGCTGTGTGGTGATTGTCCTAGCGCTGGTCAGCGTCACCCTCGCGGTCCTAGGGCCGAGGTACCTGGGTCGAGCGACGAACATCATCTTCTCGGGGGTCATCGGAAAGCGGCTACCGGACACGATCGGTCTGCAACAGGCAATCGATACGGCTAGGGCTCGCGGCGATAACAACTTTGCCGATCTCCTGGCTCGGATGCGTCCGAGGCCCGGCCATGGGATCGACTTCAACTCGCTCGGCAACGTGTTGCTTGTCGCGCTCGCCGTCTACGTCGGCGCGAGTGTCCTGTCATGGCTGCAGGGTTATCTGCTCAACGGCGTGGTTCAGCACACCGTCTTGCGCCTGCGAGCCGAGGTCGAGGCGAAGATTCACCGGTTGGCACTGCCATATTTCGACAAGCAGCCACGCGGCGAGCTGCTGAGCAGGGTCACCAATGACATCGACAACATCTCGACGACGCTGCAGCAAACGATGAGCCAGTTGCTCACCTCCCTACTCACAGTGGTGGGCGTCGTGACGATGATGTTGCTCATCTCGCCGCTGCTGGCGCTGATAGCCCTCGTCACCATTCCCGCCTCGATCGCCGTGACCAAGCAGATCGCCAAGCGCTCGCAGAAGCACTTCATCGCGCAGTGGCGTCATACCGGCGCGCTCAACGGCCAGATCGAGGAAGCATTCAGCGGTCACGAGGTGGTCAAGGTCTTCGGGCGCCAGCATGAGATCGAGGAGAAGTTCTCCCGGAAGAATGAGGAGTTGTTCCAGGCCAGCTTCGGAGCACAATTCGTCTCCGGCCTGATCATGCCCGCGATGATGTTCATCGGAAACCTGAACTACGTGATCATCGCCGTGATCGGTGGCCTCCGAGTCGCCACGGGCGCTATGAGCCTTGGCGACGTGCAAGCGTTCATTCAATATTCGCGGCAGTTCACCCAGCCGCTGACGCAGGTCGCGTCGATGGCCAACCTCTTGCAGTCCGGTGTCGCCTCAGCTGAGCGTGTCTTCGACCTGCTCGACGCCACCGAGCAAAGCGCTGATCCGGATGCCGCACTAGTTCCTACCGAGCGGCGGGGCCGCGTCGAGTTCGAGCACGTCTCGTTCCGCTACGAACCAGACACGCCGCTCATCAACGGCCTTTCACTGGTGGCCGAGCCCGGGCAAACAATCGCGATCGTCGGACCAACTGGCGCAGGCAAGACGACCCTTGTCAATCTGATCATGCGCTTCTACGAGCTCGATGGCGGTCGGATCACACTCGACGGCGTCGACATCACGAGCATGCGGCGCGACACGCTGCGGGGCCAGATCGGCATGGTGCTGCAGGACACGTGGTTATTCGGCGGCACGATTCGCGAAAACCTGATCTACGGTCGACCGGATGCCACCGAGGCGCAGATGATCGAGGCCGCGAAGGCAAGCTACGTCGATCGGTTCGTGCGCAGCCTTCCCGCCGGCTATGACACCGTGATCGACGAGGAGACCAGCAATCTCAGTGTCGGACAGAAGCAGCTGATCACGATTGCTCGAGCGTTCTTGGTCGACCCAGCCCTGCTGATTCTGGATGAAGCGACCAGCTCGGTGGACACCCGGACCGAGCTGCTGGTCCAGCATGCACTGGCGGCCCTGCGGACGAACCGAACCAGCTTCGTCATCGCGCACCGGCTGTCGACGATCCGCGATGCTGATCTGATCCTGGTGATGGCCAGCGGGCGAATCGTCGAACAGGGCACGCATCCACAGCTGCTGGCCCAGCGAGGCGCGTATTTCCAGCTCTACAACACCCAATTCACCCAGGCCCCGGTGGGGACCGACGGTTCCGCCCCCAGATGAACAGCTCGCGCCGATCCATCATTACGTCTCCGCCGGTGATACAGGGCTGCACCTGGCTGCGGGCCGCGTATCAAGCAGAACTCACCCAATTACTCGTCGCGGACGGCCCCGATGTGCGCGCCCGCAATCGGCGGGGAGCCGAACCGCTTCACATGCCGCCGACGGCAGCCCCGACACCGAGCACTGGGATCCGGCCGCGCACCGTCAGACTCGACCGACCTCCATGCGGGTCGGGGCAGGCTCCGCCCGTCGATACTGCGCTCTCTCGACCGCTGAGACGAGCGCGCAGATTGGTCTTCGGGTAGGGCTGCCGGTTTGAGCCGATGTCGGCCTCGCGGACTTTCGTGTCGGAGGGGTGTCGCGTGGGTTCGCTCGCTGAGATGATCGCGTCGTGCCGTTCGTCTACCACCTGTGTACTGACGACTTCCGGGGGGACGAGCTTGCCCCCCTTGAACGCCCTACGGGTCGCTCACTCGGATGTCTACGACCGAGAGTGCAGGAAGTGGGCCGGCCGAGAGTCGGTTCTGCAATGGCAAGTTCCGCATCTTGGAGTTGCGTGGGGGTGACACCGTCAATCTTGCGGCCCTCGACCCGGTCCATCTGATCCAGGCTCGCAAGCGTCTGGGCGTTCCGTTCTCACACCTGCTAGAGCGCCGTGTCGTACGGATACCAGTGCAACGCATCGCTGATCAGCCGGCCGTCGTCTACGACGGCCGTTCTCACTGGCTGAACATCTCACTGGCTGAACAGCCGGCCCGGCGAGAACGTCCGTTCGACGCCGCCAGAGGACGAGTTCACTCCCTTTGACGCCGACACATACGAGGAGTTGCTAGAGACGCCTCGACTTCATCTCGAGTACCTCAGCGAACAACTCGCCGCCGGGAAACCTGCGCTCGGACTTGTCTTCGTCCGTCACGTCCTCGTCGCCGCCGGGTCGACATCAGCGGCCTCACGCTGGACCGCCTCTAACCTGCGACGCGACTGCCGTGCCGATCCGAGCCGGGCGCAGGGTACAAGGACCCGATCCCGCTCAGATCCCGGGGAAGGCAACGGTCGGCACCGGCGCTGCAGACACAATCCGCCACTGTGTCGCGCGGACTGCGCTGCCGGTCAGCGCCGCTTGCGCGCTCGTTCGAAGCTGGTCGGACAGCGCTCCACGGGTCCCGGCGGCGACGCCGTAGGCGAAGCGCCAGGCCGTGGCGGCGTCCTGTTCCAGCCTGACTGCGAGCTGCTTCGCGGCTTGCGGCGTTGATACCGGGTACAACTCCGGATAGTCAGCCAAGGGTGCCGGCGGCGTGCCGCCGGCGGCGACAAGGCGTGCCGTGGCGGCGTCGCGCTGGGCCTCGTGCGCGCCCTGGCAGGTCCGGGCCAATGCCACCGTCGTCGCGTCGCCAAGACGTGGGCCGAGCAGGTCGTAGCCGAAGACCGCGCGGTGCTCGGCCGCAATGCCCGCCGCCCATGCCTGAGCGAGCCCGCTCACGCCAGCAACTCCGCGTGGGAGGCCTCGCAGGCCGAAATGCTTGCCAGGACCGAGGCGTCAGGGCCGAACACCGCTCTGGCGTATCCGGACACGGCGGCCGAGGCCCGCTGCTCGAGTGAGCGCAACTGGGTGCGGCCCAGCCCGCCCGGCCCGGGGCTCGCCTGCCCAGAGCTCGTCTGCGTGGGGTTCAGGGGCACTGGGTTTCTCGGCGTCGGGTTGGCCGACGGGCTGGCGTAAGCGGCGAGTGCGGCGCGAAGCACCGCCTGATGTGCGATGTGGTCTGCCCGGACGCCGGTTAGCAGCGATCGCAGCGAGGGGTCGTGAGATGTGGCGCCGTCGATAGCAGAGATCAGCGACGATTCGGAGGCTAGCGCTGCGAGGAGTTCCGGTGGCGCCGCGGGCTGAACAGGTGTCCCGTCGATAGCCGACCCGGCTACCTGAAAGGCCGCGCCGGCCGCGCCCCCGAGGACCAATGCGGCCCCGCAGGAGAGCACCGCCCGCCGGGTCATCGAACGAGTCGCGCCGCGAGGCGGTACCGATCCTGGCGGCCTCATGGGTTTGGCGTTCATAACGACGACAGTTTGGCAGAGTGGATACCCTCGTCGTCAGACAACTGAAGAGGAAGGACCGAACCATGCCCCCCGCCACCGCTGGCCGGTCCGCAGACAGCTCCGCAGCGACTCGCCAGCATCTACGCGAACTGCTCGGGCCGGTCGTGGCCAGCGCAGGCTACGACCTTGACGATGTGACAGTCACTGCGGCCGGGCGCCGCAAGCTCGTGCGGGTAAGTGTCGACGCCGACGGCGGCATCGACCTGGACGCGGTGGCCGCCGTGAGCCGCCTGATTTCCGAGACGCTCGACGCGCAGGACACCGATGTCAACGCCGATAAGGTGTTCGCGGGCTCATACGTGCTCGAGGTCAGCTCGCCGGGCGTCGATCGGCCGCTGACCGAACCGCGGCACTGGCATCGCGCCGTGGGGCGTTTGATCGAGATCACGATCGGCACCGGCTTGGTTACCGGTCGGCTCGTCGGCACCTCACCCGAGGGCGTGACGTTGGACCTCAAAGGCGTCCAGCGGCAGCTGTCGTGGCCCGAACTCGGCCGAGGCAGGGTCCAGGTCGAATTCAATCCGCCCGGTGCCGCAGCTGGAACCGGCGTACCTGAGAGCCCGGGCAACACCGACATTCCGGGTGCTCGAGGTGCCAAAGGCGCTCAGCGGATCAAAAGGGCTGGTAAACCCCAACGTGCGGGGCGCGCCAGCGGGCTGGAGACCGGCGAAGGCTTCGCGAGTGAACCGGCAGAGGAGGGCTGACACATGGTCCAGGTAGACATCGGAGCGCTGCGCAGCATCGAGCGGGAAAAGGAGATCTCGTTCGAGACGATCGTCGACGCCCTCGAGACGGCGCTGCTGACCGCATACAAGCACACCGCCCATTCCATGCCCCACGCCCGGGTTGCGATCGATCGCAAAACGGGCGACGTCGTCGTATGGGCCCAAGAGTTCGGGCCTGACGGCGAACTGGTGGAGGAGTACGACGACACGCCGACAGACTTCGGGCGCGTCGCCGCAATGACCGCGCGCCAGGTCATTCTGCAGCGCCTTCGCGATGCCGAGCACGACCAGACCTTCGGCGAGTACTCAGGTCGTGAGGGCGACATCGTCACCGGTGTGGTCCAGGCAGACGCCCAGGCCTCAGCGCGCGGATTGGTCCTGATCGATATTGGCAAGGTCGAGGCGTTGCTGCCGCAGTCGGAACAGGTCCCTGGCGAGGTCTACGCGCACGGTACGCGTATCAAGTGCTACGTGGTGGGGGTAACGCGTGGCATGCGTGGACCGCAGGTCACGGTGAGCCGCACTCACCCCAGTTTGGTCAAGAAGCTGTTCGCGCTCGAGGTGCCCGAGATCGCCGACGGTAGCGTCGAGATCGTCGGGGTCGCGCGTGAGGCGGGTCATCGCACAAAGATCGCGGTGCGGACTTCGGTCGCCGGTCTCAACGCCAAGGGCGCATGCATCGGCCCGATGGGCCAACGCGTTCGCAACGTGGTTGCCGAGCTGCACGGGGAGAAGATCGACATAATCGACTGGGCCGAGGAACCTGCCCGATACGTCGGAAACGCGCTGTCGCCGGCACATGCGATCGAGTCCCACGTGGTGGATCCGCTGGCCCAGTCGGTGCGGGTCGTCGTGCCAGACTTCCAGCTGTCACTGGCGATCGGACGCGAGGGACAAAACGCGCGACTCGCCGCCCGGCTGACCGGGTGGCGCATCGATATCCACAGTGACGCGGAGGGGGCTAGCGACGCGGTCGATCCTCCGCCGAGCGCCCTGGCAAGTGCGGAGGAGTAGACTGGCGTTGGCCGTCCGAACGTCGACGGCGTCCGAATCTGCTCAGACCGGGCCTAGCGGCCCGATCCGAACCTGCATCGGATGCCGCCAGCGCGCGGCGGCCACCGAGTTGCTCCGCGTCGTCGTGGCGCCGGATGCGATCGGCAATGAAGGGTTGGCTCCGCAGGTTCCGAGTCGACCCTCCGCATTGGCGGTCGTGCCCGACCCGCGTCATCGCACACCCGGCCGTGGTGCATGGCTGCATCACGATCCTGGGTGTGTGGAACTCGCTGAGCGGCGTCGGGCGTTTGCACGGGCCCTACGGGTGCCCGGGCCGCTCGACCCGACTCCGGTTCGCGAGTACGTCGCAGGGCACGCCGGTTACCCACCAGCGGAAACCCGCAGGAGATGAAGAGCTATGGGCACTCGATGAAGCGCCAGCAATGAGCATGTTCACCGTCTAACGGGACCGAGCGGGATGCCGCCCTGGTCCTCCTCGAAGGAGTCAAGTGGCAGGCAAGGCCCGCGTACACGAGCTAGCCAAAGAGCTCGGCGTATCCAGCAAAGAATTACTCGCGAAGCTCGGCGAACTCGGCGAGTTCGTCAAGAGCGCGTCGTCCACCGTCGAAGCCCCTGTCGCCCGCCGGCTGCGCGAGGTGTACCCGAACGCGGGCGATGCCGCTCCGGCGAAGAAGGCCCCGGCCAAGAAGGCAGCCCCGGCTGCTCCGGCCGCGATGCCCGCGCCGGAACCCGCGGCCGCACCGGTGATACC
>JALYIL010000132.1 GCA_030775825.1 Actinomycetota bacterium | reverse complement strand
GTCGAGTCCAGCTTCGACGGACTCAGGACGCTCACGCTACACCCCAAAACACGCTGGAGAGCCATGATGGGGCGCCGGTCAGGTCTGGGTGTGGCGCGCCCGGGCGCGGCGACCCCAGCCGCGGTTATCAGCGGCAGCGACAGGGCACTGTGCACCCCGAGACGACCCACCTGGGGGCCGAAGCGCGGCCACTGCGCGTCGGTGTCCAACGACCCGGAGCGCACGGTCCGAGCCTCGGCGGCAGCGGTGATGCACGGCCCCCTGTTCGATGCCGTACTGGAGCGCATCAACCTCCACCGCGAACGGGGCGCTGGCCACGATCGTGTCGTGGTGCCGGGCCTCCAGCGAAGTCAACCCTGCCCCGTCGGCGCCAGGAATCGCCAAAACAGCGAGCTGGGCCACCCGAGTCAGCACGTCAGCGAGTTCCATGTGCCCCGTCGCCAACTGAGACAACGCCGCCAAACCAGCGCACAGGTCGTCGTCGTCACCGGCCGCTCCAACCAGCGCGCTGGCCCTCACGTCCTTGCGGGGCGAGCCGGCTCTCATTGAGGGCTCGCCCGCCTCATCGGAGCGCAGATTCTCGTTCATGATCGGCCTTGCCTCGCTATCTCGCGCCTGGTGGCGATCACGCTACGCCGGGCGCAGTCGGCCGTCCGAGGTATCGGTGCCGTTTGCCGCGAGATCTGGCGAGACCGGCGCGAGGACCGACTGCGCCGTCAGGCTAGGCCGCGGACGGCTCGCGCCGGAGCACGGGTGCCCATGATCGTGGAGATCATGTCCAGCGTCTGCCGGGTCTCGTTGACGTTGTGTGCGCGAAACACTCGCGCCCCTAGCCACGCGCTTATCGAGGTGGCCGCGAGGGTACCGATGACTCGCTCGCCGACCGGGCGGTCGAGCGCTTCCCCGACGAAGTCCTTGTTGGACAGCGATACGAGGACCGGCCACCCGGATGTCACCAGCTCCCCGAGCCGCCGGGTCGCCTCGAGCGAGTGGTAGGTGTTCTTCCCGAAGTCGTGGCCCGGATCGATCAGGATGCTGCGCGGGTCGACACCCAATGCCACGGCGCGTTGGGCCTCTGCGACCGTCGCGCGCAATATGTCCACGACGACATCGTCGTAGCTCACCCGGTGCGGGCGTGTCCGAGGCTCCACGCCGCCCGCGTGCGTGCATACCAGGGCGGCGCCATGCCGGCCCGCGACGGCCGCGAGCTCGGGATCCCACCCGCCCCACGCATCGTTGAGTACATCGGCACCTGCCTGGCACGCGGCCTCCCCGACTTCGTGCCGCCACGTATCGACGCTGATCACCAGCTGGGGGAACTCGGCGCGGACGGCCGCCACGAACGAGGCGGTGCGCTCGAGCTCCTCGGCAACGGTGATTTCCTCGCCGGGCGCGGCCTTGACCCCACCGATGTCGACGATGTCGGCGCCTTCGGCCACCACGTCGCGCACTCGCTGAAGTGCGACGTCGAACGCGAACGTCGCGCCACGGTCGTAGAACGAGTCCGGGGTCCGATTCACGATCGCCATGACCAGCAGATCGGTGTCGTCGAAGTTCCGACGCCCAAGCCTCAGCACGTAGGCTGCCCAACCGAGATAGCGGGGGGCCGTTCGGCGGTAGGAATGTGACGGCCGACCCAACGAGGATCGGTATTGCGGGAGAACTGCCAGAGCACCGGCTCGCTCTGCGCCGCAATGCCGGCCCAGCCTGCGCGGCGGGCGGCGATCGTGAGGATTTCAGCGGCCATCAGCCCCAGGTCGTGCACGGATTGGTGCGAATGGGCGCGCTCTCCGAGGTCGACCTGGGCGATCGCACCAAGCCCGTGCGCTGTGTAGATATCGAGCAGGGTGGCGATTTCCACGCCGTAGCCAACGGGCACGGGCAGCGTGTCCAACACAGCCCGGCGGATGGCCCATTCCCCGGCCAGAGGTTGCACAACCCGCGCTAGCTCGGGCCAGCGCAAGTTGAGGAAGGGACGCGCGACGAGCTCGGTAACCCGCCCGCCCTGAGGAGCGACGCGGCCCGTGCCGTCGTCGCTGATCCGATCGTAGAAACCCTTGACCAGGTGCACGCCCGCGTCGGTAAGGATGGGGCCGAGCAATCCGGAGACGAAGTGCGGACCCCATTCAGTGAGGTCAGCATCGATGAACACGAGGATGTCGGCGTCGGTCACGAACAACGACTTCCACAGTGCCTCGCCCTTGCCCGCGTAGGACCCGAGGTCCGGCCGGATCGACGCGGCGGCAAAGACGGTTGCCCCACCATCGCGGGCCATCTGCGCGGTGTCGTCGGTCGAGTCGCTGTCGATCACCACGACCTCATCGACCAGGCCGATCCGCTCGCATAGCTCCGTGCGAATGCCCGCAACGATTCCGCAGATCGTCGGGGCTTCGTTTCGGGCCGGCATCACGACGGCGATGGAGTTGTCGCCCTTGGCTTCGACGAGCGTTGCTGCATGCCAATCGCGCCATGAGCTCGTCGCGGATTCATACCACGTCCGCGCTAGCACGTGTCAACGTTAGCCGACCGAGGTGCGTGGCTGCCTTCGCAATCGGAGGCCTCGGTTGACCTCAGCGCCTGTCGGTCGTTTGCCGGATGGAGCGAAACAGGTCGAGCAGGTGCTGTTGTGAGGTAACCCCGAGCTTGCCGAATACGGACGCCAGATCGAGACCATCGGGGGATGCGGAACAAGACCGGCGTGCCCTCGGGCTAGATTGAAAGTCGCGGTTACCGTTGCGCCGCACTCGAAATTGCCCGGGGCAATCGCGATCGCGGGCGGCCTTGCCCCGGAGTAAGCAGCGCCGCAACCTGTCGAGCCACTGGGCGGGCAAGTCGCGAACTCGCACGCTCCGATCGCGAAGCCAGCGCGCGGACGCGAATGCTCGCGAAGCTCGATCGGAGCAACGCCAAGGCCGACGGGCGGCATCAGCGCGAGACCGCGCGGCTACCGGCGACGGGTAACGCGACTGTGGGTCGGCCGCTCGGCAAACGGGTAAGCGCCTCAGGCAATGGCGCGTAGGCGCCGGGCCGCTGTCGACTTCGAATCGACATCCGTCCCCGCAGCGAACCCTGCCTGCGAAGCCAGCTGTGCCTCCACACGCGGGCCTGTATGGACACCCGGGTCTGTCTGGGCACCCGGGCCTGTGTGCACACCCGGGTCTGTCTGGGCACCCAGGTCTGTCTGCGGGTCGAGGTCAACCACGATCGGGCACCCCCGAGACCACGGCAGCTGATACGGAACCCCGTCGGCAAGCGAGGAATGAGAGACACGCGCGCCGCGCCAGAGGGTCAGTTGGCGGTTGCCTGCCGCATTCGCGACTAAGGCGTGATCGGCGTCGTGGCCGGCGAACAGCTGGCAGCGCAGGCGCTCATCATCATTGGTATCGCTACCGAACCTCGCTGCACATCGCACGTCTAGATCCACTTCGTGATCCTTCCGCGCGGAGCGAGTTTCTAAACTTCGCGGGCCATCGCGGCGCACGCTCCAGTGATCAGGGTGTGGCGAGTCGGTTGCGGTAGGCGTACACGACGGCCTGGACCCGATCTCGGAGTTCCAGCTTGGTGAGGATGCGGGTGACGTGCGTCTTCACGGTTGCCTCGGACAGGACCAACAGCTCGGCTATCTCGGCATTCGACAGGCCGGTGGCCAGGGCGATCAGAACCTCGCGTTCGCGCTGGGTAAGGCGTTCCAGGTGAGATCCGTCGGCTGGGCGCTCGTCAGGTAGCTGAGTGGCATAGCGGTCCAGAAGTTGACGCGTGATCCGGGGGGAGACCACAGCGTCGCCGGTGGCGATGGAATGGATGGCAGCGGTGAGTTCGGTCGGGGGTACGTCCTTGAGCAGGAAGCCGCTCGCGCCTGCAGCAAGTGCGGAGAACGCGTACTCGTCCACATCGAATGTGGTGAGGATCAGGATGCGCGACATGCTCCCGGTGGCGAGAATTCGCCTCGTCGCTTCGACACCGTCGAGCCCTGGCATCCGGACGTCCATCAGCACGATGTCGGGAAGCAGCCGAGCCACTTCTGTGATGGCCGTGTTCCCGTCGCCTGCTTCACCGACGACGCTGATCGCGCGGTCGGCATTGAGGATCATGCGAAATCCGGTGCGCAGCAGCGGCTGGTCATCGACGATCAGCACGCGAATCGGCGTCGTCCGCGGTGCAGCCTGCTTCATGTTCCCGATACCGGCGGCAGCGTCGTCGGGAGCGGTTCCAGCGGCAACGTGGTCCGGACCTGCCATCCTTGAGGGGCTTGCGGGCCGGCCGTGAGGGTAGCGCCGAACAGCGCTGCGCGTTCGCGCATGCCAGTCATGCCGTGGCCCGTGGTCAGCGAACCGGGCGTATCGGCAGCCGAACCCGGGCCTCCGTCGTCGCTGATCGTGAGTGAGATCTTCTCGGCGTGCCAATGAACCCCGACCCGCACCTGCGTCGGGTGGTCGGCATGCTTGAGAGCATTCGTCAGGCTTTCCTGCACGATCCGGTACACCACCGACGCGGTGGTCGGCGGTACCGGACGGGGGGCGCCTGTGACGCTGAGTTGCGCGGGCAGGCCGGCGGCACGCATGTCGGCAATGAGGGCGTCCAAGCGATCCATGCCTGGCTGCGGGCCGAGATCGGGTGCGGTATCGCTGTCACGGAGGACACCCAGCAACCGACGCATCTCAGTCATCGAGGTGCGTCCGGTGACGGCTACCTGCAGCATTGCCTCGGTCGCTTCGGCGGGTGCCGTCGAGTTGGCCAGGGCAGCACCGTCGGCCAGCGTGATGATGACCGACAAGCTGTGGGCGATCACGTCGTGCATCTCCCGCGCGATCCGGGTGCGCTCCGCGGTCGCGGCCAACCGGATCTGCTGGTCGCGCTCGCGTTCGAGTTGTCGCGCCCGGTCAAGCAATGAGGCAAGCAGATCCCGGCGAGTCTGTAGCGTGACGCCACTGAACACGGCTGCGGCGACGAGGCCGGAGAGGAAGACGATCGAGGCGATGACGCCCGAACCGGTCGGCGCGAAGCGGACCGAGGCCAGCACCACGCCAATTTCGAGCACGGCCGCCGCCGCCACGGCGCGGCGCCGACTTTCGTGAGCGGCGACTGTGTAGAGGGCGATCAGCAGGGCGGCGTCTGCGACGAAGTGAACCTCGGCCGCGAACTGCACGGCCGCGATCACGCACAGGAACCCGAACAACGGCCATGGTGCGCGGCGGCGGAGGACCAGCGGCAGGACCAGCAGCTGGCTGAGCGCGACCTCCCACCAGGAGGCCGCCCCCTGGCGGGTCAGGGAGACCACCGCCCACGTGTCGATCAGTACGACCATCGTTGCGTCGAGAACCGTGGGATGACTTCGCGCCCACGCCGAGCCCGCGGCCCACCAACCCAGCGCGGGGCGCCCGGATTCGACCGCCGGGCCCCGGGTAGTGGCCGTCGTGTCCGCGAGCACGGAATCGGAATCGCGAGCGTCCACGATCGGCACGGATGCCGATCGCGGACGCTCGCGGAGGGACTTCATGCTCAGGCGTCGCGCCTCTTCAGTAGCCACGCGCCGCCCAGGATCGCCGCGGCGGCCCAGAGGCACATGACGGCGAATCCGGTCCATGGGCTCAGACTGCCCGCATCCGGGTGCAGTGTGAACAGCGTGGAGCCGGCGTTGCTCGGCAAGTACGGGAGGATGTGCGGCTGCCAGGACGAAGGCAACGCGTGTACGAGGCCAGGAATGACCAGCAGCAGGCCGAACACGGCCGCGATCCCGCCGGCGGTGCTGCGTACCGCGAAACCGATTCCCATTGCCAGAGCGCCGGCGACGGTCAGGTACAAGGCAACGCCGATGACCGCACGAAGCGCATGAGGCGCGCCCAGCCCGACGCCGTGCGTGGTGAGCAGGCCTTGACCTACGAAGAACGCAACCAGCGCTGAGGCCAAGGACACTACGAACGTGACACCGGCAAAGACACCGAGCTTTGCCCATAACACCGGCAACCGGGTCGGAACCGCGGAGAGGGTGGCCCGGATCATGCCGGTGGCGTATTCACCAGTGATGATCAGCACGCCGAGCACGCCGACCGCAAGCTGGGCGAGGTTGACCCCAACCAGGCTTTGGCTGATCGGGCTGAACGTGGCCTGATCCGCAGGGCTCATGTGCGACCAGCGCCCGTTCGCACCCCAACTCGCGAGCGCGCCGACACCGATCGTGCCGAGCATGGCCAGCACGAGGGTGATCCAGCTCGACCGCAACGTGGAGAACTTGATCCACTCCGACGTGAACACCCGTCGCTGCGTGACGGGATAGACGGTGACGACCTCGGAGCGTACCGGCGCGGGGCGCGGTTCGGACAGTGTGGCGGTACTCATGACGCACTCCCAATCGTGGCTGGCGCGGACGCGTGATATTCCACGGAGTCGCGGGTCATATCCATGTAGGCCTCTTCCAGAGAAGCCTTCTGTGCGGTCAGCTCGTAGAGCACGATTCCATTGTCGAAAGCCAGCTGGCCGATGCGCTCTGCAGCGAGGCCATGCACGTCCAAAACGTCGACCTCACCGCTGGTAACTGTGACGTCCGGGCCGGCGAGAACATCGCGCAGCCGTGCGGCGTGTGGTGTTCGGACGCGAACCTGGTTCGGTGACGAGGTCCGGATCAGGTCCTCGATCGCCATATCGGCAATCAACTGACCTCGCCCGACGACGATCACATGGTCCGCTGTCAACGCCATCTCGCTCATCAGATGGCTGGACAGGAACACCGTTCGGCCCTCAGCTGCCAACCCGCGCAGCAGATCGCGAACCCACCTGACCCCTTCGGGGTCCAAGCCGTTAACCGGCTCGTCGAGGATCACCGTCGCCGGATCGCCGAGTAGCGCGGAAGCGATTCCGAGGCGCTGGCCCATGCCGAGGGAGAAGCCACCGGCCCGCTTGCGCGCCACGTCATGAAGTCCGACCATGTCGACCACGTCGTCCACCCGGCGACCGGAGATGCCGTGCGTCGCCGCGAGCGCTCGTAGATGGTTGTGAGCCGAGCGCGATGTGTGGACCGCCTTGGCTTCCAGCAAGCCACCAACCTCAGCCAGCGGCCTTGCGTGCTCGGCGTAGCGCTTGCCGTTCACGGTTACCGATCCCGCGGTGGGGGCGTCGAGTCCCATGATCATCCGCATCGTGGTGGACTTACCCGCCCCGTTCGGGCCGAGGAAGCCGGTCACCTTCCCCGGGCGCACGGTGAACGTGAGTTGATCCACCGCGAGCTTCTCGCCGTATCGCTTGCTCAACCCGCGAGCCTCAATCATGTCGGTCACCAGTTCTCTCATCGTGTTCCATTGGCTGTACAGGTCCGTGCCCTCAACGTTAGAAACAGCCGCAGGCCAGGACGTCACCACAACGACTGATGTTTGGCCGTTGTGCTACATCCTTTGATGTAGAGATGTTGCCTACGTCACTGGAAAGGGAACGCAAGCGTGCCCGAACTACCGGAGGCCGAGTCCGCCCGCCTCGTCATCGAGAACCTCGCCCTGCACCGGCGCATCGGCTCCGTCGACGACGTGGACCCCTATGTGGCGCGCCCTGAACGGCCGGCCACCTTCTCGCGAGCCTTAGTGGGCGGAGAGCTCACGCAAGCCCAGCGCCAGGGCAAGTCCCTTCGAGTCACTACGGCTCACGACGGCATTGGCGGCGCCAGCCTGGGTTTGCATCTGGGCATGGGAGGGCGGTTGGTGGTCGTCGACGCCGCTGGCGAGATCGTGCCCGGCGGAGATTCGACCCACGGCCTCGCCGGAGCGCACGCTGAGAAGTGGGACCGGTTCACCCTGCGATTCCACGACGGCGGCGCGCTGCACCTGGTTGACAAGCGACGCCTCGGGCGCGCGGTGCTCAATCCTGACCTCTCGCGCCTCGGGCCGGATGCCATGGAGGTCAACCTGGCAACCTTCCGGCGGCGCCTCGGAACCAGCAGCGCGCCGATCAAGGCCCGGCTGATAAATCAGGCTGTGATTGCCGGCGTCGGGAACCTCATTGCCGACGAGACGCTATGGCGCGCGCGCATCGATCCGGTCACGCCCACACGAGACCTCAGTGCGGTCGAGCTCGCCGGGCTACACCGTTCGCTGCGAAGCGCGCTGCGCAACGCGATTCGCCGCGGGGGATCCCACGCCGGCAACGTCATCCCCGCACGCCACCCCGCCGGTCGCTGCCCACGATGCGGCGCCCCAATGCAGTGGGCGCGAATCGGCGGCCGGTCCACGTGGTCGTGCAGCAAGGAGCAGTCGCGCCGCCAATGACGCCGTGCTTAGTGCCCGGTGAGCCGAGCCAGCACACCCTGGACGGCCTCGCCGCTGCGTTGCTGCTCGCCAGCGAATGAGTTGACAACGAGGATGGCTCCCGTTGCGGCAGGGATGACCCACTGCAGAAGCCGAAGTTGCTTCAGGGCGTCCGCGACGTCGCCCGGGGTCGACTCGGCGGGTGTGGTGCCACTCGCGACCGGCACGTCAGTACGCTCGGAGACCTTGCGGCCCAAGATGCGGGCCTATCCGGTGGCGCCCAACGCGGCACCAGTCAGAACCAGTTTTGCGATCGTCATCGACGCCACCCCTCTTTGTGCGGTCAGACGCCCCTTGTTCGCCGCCAACACGCCCGCTCCGCCAACGAGATGGGCGGCGATCGCCGCCGCGTTGACGGGTGTCCACCGATCCCAACCGGTGTTCACGACGGCCCCCCGATCGCGTCCTTTGTGTGGAGCGCCGGCGGCGGCGTTGAGGGCGACCGCGTTTGCGAGTGTTCCGCCGAACCAGGCCGCCAGACCGACATCGTGCAGCGAACGGGAAACGGTGTCGCGAGCCATTGAATACTCCTTGAGGGTCCACGGTGGGCAGGCTGGTCCGTCAGAGATCCCCAGTTAGGGGCGTCCCTAAACGTCCCGGCCGCCTACAGGGGCCTAGCCCGCCTACAGGGGCCTGGCCCCGCTACAGGGGCCCAGCCCGCCTACAGGCCTGGCACCCTTGCCCTGTCCCGCGCTCCCGCTGATCCTCCCTATCTGCCGCGTTTGACAGACCGGGCGAGCTGGGAAGAACCCGAGTGCGCTGCCCGCCCATCTCTGTGTGTCTCCTGCGTTTGTCCGGAGGAGTGACGTGTCCGACGACACCGCGGCAATGTCGATTGATGACGAGCCACTCCACGCAGTTCATGACGAGCCACTCCAGGCGCGGTCGACCCGTGCAATGGGACCGGCGGCAAGCGGATGGGTGCTGGGCAACCGCTACCGCGTGATCGAGCGCATCGGTTCCGGGGGCATGGCAGAGGTATTCCGTGCTCACGATGTACTTCTCGATCGTGATGTGGCGCTCAAGGTCTTCCGAGCGTTCTCGGCGCAACCCGATACGACCGCCGGTAGGAGTCGGCAGCAAACCGAGCTGCATGCGCTGGCCAGGCTCAACCACCCGAACCTCATCACCTTGTTCGACGGCTCCGTCGGGACGACCGACGAGCCGGCATACCTGGTCATGGAACTGATCGACGGTCCCAACCTCGCCACGACGATGGGCGACAACCAAATGCCCGAACCACAGATTCGGGAACTCGGCATACAGATGGCCGACGCGCTGAGCTACGTCCACGCCCAGGGGATGGTGCACCGCGACGTCAAACCCGCCAACATCCTGCTCGGCTCCGACAGCGACGGGGGCGAATTGATCATGCGGGCGCGCTTGTCGGACTTCGGCATCGTGCGCCTGATCGGAACCGACCGATTGACCGGCGTCGACTTAGCCCTCGGGACGGCCGCGTACTTAGCCCCGGAACAAGCGCGCGGCGATGACGTCGGTCCGCAAGCCGACGTGTACTCGCTCGGTCTTGTTCTCCTCGAAGCCCTTACCGGTGTGCGGGCCTACGGTGGGCCGGCCCTGGAAGCCCTGGCCGCAAGGGTGCTCCGGAGCCCGGATGTACCGAGCGAGCTGCCGCCACCCTGGCCTGAACTTCTGGCGGCCATGACTGAGCTCAGTATCTCCAACCGGCCACCCGCGGCGCAGGTCGCTCAGGCACTGCGCAGCACGCGCGTGCCGGCCGCTGTTCCGGCTGCCGAAAGCGTGGCTGCCGGGGTCGCGGAGGCAGTGCCGCTGCGTTCGCGCACGCGCCGATCGGCGCCGGGCTGGCAGCCGTCAGCAGCGACTGAGGCGGAATATGGTCCGGCCCCCGCTGGGCGGCGTCACGGGCTCACTTACGCCGCCGCCATCCTGGTCGCGGCATTGCTCGGCCTGGCCGCGACGATGCTGTTCCGCCCGGTCACGCATGCACAGCCGTCCGACCAACGAGGCGCGACCACGCCGCTTAGCGTGACGAGCACCCAGGTCAAGGGGGGTGCCCCGCCAGTTGTTCCTGCCGGCATCGTCCCGGCACGCGATCAGCAGAGTTTGGCGCCGACGCCCCACGCGCGTGCGGTCACGACGCCGACCCAGCCCACAGCCCACCCGGTTGCGACCGCTACGGCTGGTTCGGCTTTGAATTCCGGCAACCCGATGACCAGCGCTGCGCCAAACTTCTCTTCGACGCCAACGATCGGATCGTCAACGGCTCCAATCGGATCGTCAACGGTATCCGGAGCTGCTGCCACGCCACCGGCGCCCGCGAGCCGCACATCGCCGATCTGAACCACGAGGCTGGTGATTCTCCGCCGCGCCGCGGCTGGTGTCGCTAGGCCGCGCCGCGGCTGGTATCGCTAGGCCGCGCCGCGGTTGATAGCGCCGCGGGAGAGAGGGTGCGGCGGTGTCCAGTGCTCAATGGGGAGGGTCGCCCACACCTCTTTGCTGTCGCCAAGGGGCTTAACACCCCAGTCTGTGGCGACCTCGGCGACGATATGCAGCCCTCGCCCATGGTCATCCCGGGCGCTCGGCTCGAGGATGACGGGAACCCCCGGGGCATCGTCGATGACCGCAATGCGTAGATGTCGCTCAGCGACGGCAACCTCGAGTTGGGTTCGGCCACAACCGGCACGCACCGCGTTGGTCACGAGTTCGCTGACTATCAGCGCGGCATCGTCGAGGAGTTCGGCGGTGTCACCGGCCGACGTCTCATCGGCCAGCGCCTCTTCGATGCGGGCCAGCGACCACTTGCGCGCAAGCGCTGGCGTGCCCGACTCGCATCGGAAGCTGCTCGTGGCGCGGTAACTCACGTTCTCAGATCCGGGTCGGGCTCCGTAGATGTCACCCATATCTAGACATCTACCCGGTAGCTGGGCAGATATACCTATATCGGCGATGCTGTCGCAGGATGGCAGGTCGGGGGCCGCTAACCTGGTGCGCGTGCAACTACGCATCGTTGGCGACCAGGGCGATCGAGTTCTCCGGCTCACCGGGGAGGTCGACATGCTGGCCGCTGAGGAGCTGCGAAAGGCTGGAGACCTCGCGGTTGCAGAAGTCGCCGAGGGTTCGCGCATGGTGATCGACCTCCGCGAGGTCACCTTCCTGGACTCGAGCGGCCTGGGCGCTCTCGTCGCGATTCGCAACAAGGCGATGTCTCGCGACCTTGGCTGCGCGCTTCGAAGCGTGCCAGACAAAGTCATGAAGGTGCTTCTCATCGCCGGCCTGCACGACGTGTTCTCCATCGAGCCGTAGACCGGTCCGAACATCGGATTGGGTCGGCGCCCGGCGACCGCACCGGATGGCCGCCCGTCGCCCGCGTTCGGCGGGGCTAGGACGGCGAGGTGTTCGTTGTGCGTGCCGCCCTCTCGCGTTCAGCCATCCAGCGATCGAGATCGGCTCGGCGGAAGACGACGCGACGCCCCAGTCGAAAGCTTCGAGGACCGGTTCCGAGGTGGCGCCAATACCGGACCGTTGAAATCGGCGCTCGCGTGATTGCAGCGACCTCTCCGATTGTGAGGAGCTCGTCCAATTCGACTCGATTAGGGATCGAATTCTGCTCTGACATGCCATTCCTTTCGGTGTGGACCGGGAGTGCCGCCTATCGAGGACCGGCCGCCGCATTTTGCGGGTCCAGAGCGACGGGTCTGTGATGTCCTGCAACGACCACCGCCGGGCCGGGAGGCGGGCGATCTCGACGCAGAGGGGTTCGGCACGCATGGCACCGCCGGCACAACGGCGCGGCTGGTCATGGCGCTTCGGCACGGTATGAGCGACGAGCCAGATCCTCGGACACGAAGACGATCCACTCCTGTGGAGGTTCCGCCGGTTCGTTCGGTTCGGGGTGGCCCCGATCAGATACCGCGCAGGTGAATCTCTTGATCCATGATTCCAATCGGCCCTCCATGTCGCGTAACGCTCGGTGCCAGTCGACCGCGCCGCAGGCGTATGCGGCTGCGCTGAACGCGTAGCGCTCGTAGTCGCGCAGCGCAGCGAGGATTTCCACCACATCGTTGTGTCGCCACCAGCACCGGGGAAGCCGGATCAGGTGCGGAAAGCGCTGCTGAAGGTTGCCGACCCACGTCCACAACGTGTCCCACTCGATGAGTGCCGCGTCCGCGCTCAGACTCGGCCAGTGGACCGGCGCTGCCCGGCCGTCGGCGGTGGCGATATCTCCGATCGAGTCCGAACCGAGGCCGAACTCGCCGGGTTCGGCCAGGGCGAAGTGTTCTCCCTCATCCCCGCCGGACGGTTCCTGCCACTCGCCTGCGCCGCACAGGTCCGATTCAGCCATGAAGTGCCGCCGCGCTCTCGCGTACTTGCCGTTCAACGGTCGAACGCCCGTCTTGTATCGAGGAGGCGTCGCGCCGGGCAGTCCACGGCCGGAGCGTCAACAGGATCGGCGGAGCGGCTCGCAGCAGCAGAATCGCCTTGCCGAACGGAAGTGTCCTGATGCGGCCCGGATCCAGGATCGGCACCTCGTGCAGGGACGCGGTCACCGACTTTCGTCCGTCCGGTCCCCATGACTCGCTCAGGCGACGCTGTTCGTGCACCCCCGAAAGCGACGAGAGGTCGCGCAGATCGCTGGCGTGCCCGGAGCCGCCGAGGATGATCTTCACAATCGCGGAATCCCAGATTGCAGCCGCCTCCTCCTGGCCCCACCGAGCCCTGGCCTGCGCCAACGACTGGAGAACGACTGTTGTCGAGATCCCCGAGCCTCCGCCGTCGCTCATGAGCGACGGCAAGCACGACAGCGGATAGTTGGCGGCCTCATCCAGCACGATCGTGAGCGGCGGATCCAGCCGTGCACCGGCCGAGGCTGCGGCCAGCCGTCGGGCCGAGTCGACTACGTCTTCGACGAATGCCGAGATGAGTGACGCCGTCGCTGACGCGCCGCTGGCTGTACCGAGCAGGTACAACGTGCCTCGTTCACGAAGGAACTGCACGGGATCGAAGGTTTCGTGAGCCGTGGGCGAAACGGCGTCGAGCACCCTTGGGTCGGCGAGCGCGGCGAACACGTTTGACACTGTTGCCCAGACCGAGTCCCGTAGTCGCAGGTCGGCGCTGAGTACGGCCTCGAGTGCCGAGGCCCACGTCGGCGCCGCGCTCGGATGGGAGGCCAGAATGTCGACGGCGTCCTGGGCGGCGGCGGGTGAGAGCGACCAGCGCAGCAGCTCGACCGCCCCCCGCGCGTCCAGCGCCGCGGCATGCAACAGGCACCGGGTGACCGTGTAGCACTGCTGGGTCCAGAACGACGCATTCTCGGTACCCGAGGGTGGTTCGGTGCACAGCGCCCGCGCCCGCGCCATCGCTATCCCGGCGGCCTCGCATCCTCGGATGGGTGACCACCGGATCAGCGACCTGACACCGCTGGCCAGGCCCTGCGGATCAAAGACCGCCACGGGTCCGTGTCTACTGCGAGCATGCAGCGTCGCGGCGAGGTTATCGGGGCGCGTGCTCGTTGTGAGCACCCCGCCGGGAGCGTCAAGGATCATCGGGATCACGCAGTGCAATCCCTTGCCCGAGCGCGGCGGCCCGAGAACGATCAGCGAATCCTCGACCGACGCCCAGCAGTCCACTCCACGAGACTGGCCCAGCAAGTAGCCGAGTTCCGAGGCCGTTGCGGCTTCCAAGGATGGTCGCAGGATGTGTCGGCGCGTCATCAGCGCTCGAGTCCCGGTGGCTTCCGCGATCTCCCGGCGCGCGGCCAGTCCGGGCAAGTGATCGGCTGTCTCACGCCGCGATCGGCGAAGGCGCCAGAGGCCGAAGCAGAGTGCAACCCATGCGGACAGGACCGCCGACCCGGCGACGCCCGCCCACAAGGTGATCGCCACTCCCGCCACGGCAACCGCGAGTCCCGCGAGCCCGGCCGGTCCGAGGTCGGGCATCGCGTGCGGCGTCGAGTTGGCTCTCATGCCTGTACGGGCGTGGCGTAGGGCCGTTACTCCGTTGAGCAGCCTCAAGGCGCCTGTTCGATATCTCTATCCACATCGTTTGCGATGTCTCGAGACACAGTTGACAGGTGTCTCGAGACATTGTTGCATTTTCAGGGCTTGTTTCGGGGTTGGTAGTCGCGGGCGGGGTCGATGGTGAGCTCGCGCAGTAGTTCGCCGGTGTCGGCG
>JALYIL010000131.1 GCA_030775825.1 Actinomycetota bacterium | reverse complement strand
ATACGGGTTCCGCAACTTCCATAACTACCGCATCCGGGCACTGCTCTACGCCGGCAAACCCAACTGGCGCGTCCTCGGCTCCATCATCGTCCAGTGACGCCTCCACCCCGCCAGAATCCGATGAGCCTCTTAACTCTGACCGCGGCACGCGGACGCGCAGCGCATGGAGGTCCGAGCCGCCAGCGGAGGTCCGGCCGGCCGCGGCTATTCAGCGGTGGGTTCAGCGGCAAGTTCAGACGTTCGTGTTCGAGCCGGTAGACTCGTCCGTCGGCACAGTTCAGCGCCCGTAGCTCAACGGATAGAGCACTTGACTACGGATCAAGAGGTTGCAGGTTCGAATCCTGCCGGGCGCACTCAGAAATACCCGAATTTACTGGACCTTAGGCGTTCGTTTCCGATCCAAGTGGTAGACAACAGCCTCGTCAGTCCGCAAAAAGTCCGCAGCAGTCCGCGCCGCATCCATCGCGTCAGCCACCTCATCGAGCTGGTCAGCGAACAGGTGCCCGTACAGGTCGAGCGTCATCGTCGCCGACTTGTGGCCGAGCATCGTCTGTACGACCTTGACGTTTGCCCCAGAGGCGATGGCCAGCGACGCCGCGGTATGCCGAAGCGCGTGCGGGGTCAGATGCTCAAGTCCCGCGGCTGACACCGCCGGATCGAAACCCGCCCGGCGAAAGTTTCGTATCCGTAGGACGCCTCCGTGCGGCGCGCTGAAAACGAAGTCGGTCGGGCTTTTGCCGTCGACCGACGCCGCGAGGTCGTCGACCAGGAAGCGCGGGATCGGCACAGACCGACTCTGGTGCGATTTGGGTGTGCTGAAGACAGCCTTGCCGTGTACCTCGGCGACACCCTCGGTGATCGCGGCGCGGCGACGAAGCAGATCGAGATTTCGGACTCGAAGCGCGGCCATCTCACCGAACCGCACTCCGGTATAGGCGAGGAACAGCACGACCAGGCGGTATTCGCCCGCCGCTGTCGCCAATGCATCGACGTCGCGGTGCGTCAGGAATACCTTCACGGCGCGTGCAGCGCGAGGCAGCGGCACGCCGGTGGCAGGATTGCGTGCCAGCCTGCCGTCCTTCACCGCCAGCTCGAAGATGAGCGACAGCACGCGGTGCGTCTGGCGGATCGTCGATGCCGACAATCCGAGGGCTTCTAGGCCGGCCACCCAGGAGGCAACCCCCTCGTGCGTAATGCCGGAGAGCTGACGCGCGCCCCAGTTCGGCAAGATGTGATTTCGGAGCAGATTCTCGTATGTCGCCCGAGTCGTCTGCTTCAGATTGACCTTTGTAGCCAGCCATCGCGGGGCCCACTCGGCGACTGTGATTCGCGACGCCTTCGGATCGACATACGCGCCGGTGTTGACAGCGGTAGCCACCGAATCGAGCCAGGACTGAGCATCAATCTTGCGCGAGAAGTGCTGGGCGTGCTCGATCCCGAGCCCGTCGCGGTAGCGCGCGCGCCACCGGCCGTCCGGTCGGCGTGCAATGTTGGCCATGATTTCTCCCTTTCGAACGATTCCGGTCATCCAGATCTTCGGGTCCCGTCCCTCGGTCTACACCCGCGTTCGGACCTTTGGGACCGTCGTCTCCACGCTGCATTGCTCCTGGGTGCACCCGCTCGGCACAGCTCAGCGGCCGGCGCTGCTGGAATTCTGTTGCGCGGTGATCCAGTCTTGGAGATCGCTGCGGCGGTAGACGACGCGTCGGCCGAGGCGGAAGCTTCGGGGTCCGGTGCCGAGGTGTCGCCAGTATCGGAGGGTGGCGAGGGGTGCGCGGGTGACGGCGGCGGCTTCGGTGATGGTGAGCAGTTCGTGGTCGTCGTTCATTGTGTGTCTCCTGTCCGGTTGTGGGCCTGCGGATGCGGGCCTTCGTAGGGGCAGGGCACTTTTTTGGTGCCATTAGTGTCAAATCCCGTCAAACCGTTACTAGTTTGTGATCTCTGGGGCAATCCCTGCCACCCACGACCCCAGGCGAACAGTCGCCAGGAACCTCGGCGCTAGCGGCGGACACCCGGTCCGGGCCCGGAGCGGGGGTTGTGATCGACGTGGTCGCTGGCGTATTTCATCCGTGCGATGGCCTCGGCGGTGGTTTTGGCGTTGCAGGCCGCGTTGGCTTCGATGGTGTCCGCGCGGTGTTGTTCGGCGCGGCGGGTGTCGCGGGCGTCCTTCCATCCGCTGTGGGCGGTGGCGATGGTGTCGGCTGGTTGGGCCTGGGCGGCGGGTTCTTGGGACAGGTCCGTGACCCGTTGCTCGGCTTGGGTGAGGCGGTCGCGGGCCTCGGTAAGGTCGGCCTGGAGAGCCGCTATCCGCTCGGGGTAGTCGTCACGGGCGAGGCCGGCGGCCGCGTTGCGGGCCGCTTGGTGTTGCGGCTGGGCGCGGTAGTAGTCGGCGAACGCGGCGTCATGGTCACGCTTCGCCGCAGCCACCGCTTCGAGGAGTGCCCGGTGTTCGGGATGGCGGGACTCGGCCAGCGTCTGCGCGTGGGCCTGCAGGGCCGTGTGCATCTGGTCTTGGGAGGGTTGCTGAATCGCGTAGCCGAGGACCCCACGCGTCCCAGTCAGGACGTCGACATGAGCGCTGACGTCACCGATGACCGGTTCCCATCGTGTGGCCCACTGCTGCAGGATCCGGGTCGCGTCGGCGACGTCGTTCTTGCCGCGTCCGAAGCGCCCGGTCCCGGCCCGTACGACCTGCGCGGCGCGTGTGGCTGCTTCCCGGTCGGTATTCCAGTCGGCGAGTAGCTGTGCGTAGATGGTGGTGGCGTCGGTGTCGACCCGGGCCTGGACGGGTGCCAGCTGGGATTTGGCGGCCTTGTGGGCGTGCCGGGTGGCGCGTTCGCGGTCGCCGATGACGGTGAACCAGTCCTTGATCACCTGGTACTGCTGCTGCTTCGCGTGATGCTCGATGGCGCGTTCCAGCTGCGGTTCGAGCCGCTCGATGTCCTCGGTAGCGTCGGCGTGGATCGCCCACTGAGCCTGCAGTTCGGCCAGCACCTGCTCCAGAGGTCTTGGTGTCGCGTACTGGCTCGCGGCCGCTGCCGCGCCGGTGCGGGCGTCGACGAGTCCGAGGTCGGGCTTGCCGCGGGTGAACGCGTCGACCCACTGCTCGCGCGCGTCAGTCTCGCTGTTGGCGACAATATGCACCGTGTTGGCGTACTGGCCGCGAGTCATCGCCACATACGCCGACGCACCGGTCGTGTGTTCAGACAACAGCAATGTGGCGCTCTGCACGGTGTCACCCTGGACGCCGTGTGCGGTCGTCACGAACGCCAACTCCACATGCTCACGGGCGTAGCCGGCGCCCAAAACCCTGCTCCCGTTCGCACCGTCGACGCGCAGTCCACCGTCGTCGAGGACCTGTGTGACGGTCCAGGTGTCGCGGTTCGCGACATCCAGACCACGGTCGTTACGCCGGGTCGCGACGACATCCCCGAGCCCAATCGACTCCCCTGATCGAGTACACGCAACCGCGTCTTGTACCGCACGGATGCCGTCACGATCACCGTCGTTGGAGGGGTCGTGGTCGGCGTTGTGGTGGGTGCGGGTGTGGTGCAGGGTGTGGATGGTGGCGTTCAGTTCGCGGGCCTGCTCACGGGTGTCGACCACGATCGCTGACACCGTGCCGGCGGCCAGGTCGGTCACCGCCTGCTCCGCGATGAGCGCCTGCCGGGTGTCGTCGCTGTCATGTAACTGCACATGCCCCGACGCCAACAGTGCGTCGAATACGGCGGCGGGGTCGTGCCCGGCGCGCATCGCTAGGCTCAGCTGGGCGTACTCAACATCGGGCACCACCCGGCCGCTCGCCCTGCCGGTGACCTCATCGGTGCGGTCATCCAGGGTGTGCATAAACCGGTGGATGACGTCGAGGGTGAGCAGGGTGTCGGTCCACCTTTCGGCGATTTGGAGCACTCCGCCGCGCCCGACGGCGGTGAGTTGGTGGGGGTCACCGAGCATCGCGACCCGCGCGTGTGCCTCATCGGCGATCACCAGAAGTGCGCGGGCGGTGTCTTGATCGAGCATCCCCGCCTCGTCGATCACCACTAGATCCCCGCCCTGTAGCCGGGCGGCGGGGTCGCTCACACCGGGGTATGGGCGGCCGGTGTGCGGGTCGATCTGGCCGACCGCTAGGCGGGTCCAGGTGCCGGTGTCGTGCCAGCGCCACCCGTACTGATAGGCCAACCACGCCGCCGACGACGCGGCCGCGCCGGTCTGGGCGGCGGCGACTTTCGCGGCCTTGAGCGTCGGTGTCACCACCACCATCCGATGCCCTTGGGTGGTGAGGATGTCTCCGGTCGCGGCGAGCGTGGTCGTCTTCCCCGACCCCGCCGCACCCTCCAGCACCACCAACGCCTGCCCGCCGGTCAGTGCGTCGACGGCGGCGGCCTGACACTGATCCAGCACCCGGCCAGGCGTGACCCTGGTGTCTGCGGGCAGTGTCAGGTCGCTCTCGGACCGGGTGCGGGCCCGCTCGGGCGCAGTGTCAGGTCCCGCGCCGGGCGCCGCATCGACCGTGATGTCGGGGGTTGGGTCACGGGTTGTCGCGGCGCCGCGGACGGCGAGGCGCCCGTTGATGTCGGCCTCCACCGCGATCACGTACGCCGACGTCAAGGCCCGGATATGGTCCGGGACCCCTGCGCGTTCCAGTAGCGGGAGGCAGGTCGCGGTGGCGCGGGCGGTGACGTCTTCGGCGAGCTCCGCCCAGACGGCGGGTTCGGCGATCACCCCGGCCCCCGCCAGCACCAGTTCGGCCTCGCCTCGCAGGTCGGCGTGGTTCCACGCCGAACGTTGCGACCCGACCCGCGCGATCACCTGCGCGGCGGCCTGGTCACGGTCGATCTGTCCGATCGGTGTGCCAACCACCGGGGGGCCGTATGCCGCCGGTGTCGAGTCGGTGGGGCAGTAGCCGAGGTGTTCGAGTTCGGTGAGCCACCGCTCCTGCACGACCCGCGCCGGCACGGCGGTGTTCTTGTCCGGGCGCCCGGACGCCCACGCCCGCGCATCCCAGGCACGTCGCAGCCCGGGGCCTGGTTCGCTGCCGGGATTCTCGGCGCGCCACTGGGTCTCGTAGTCGCCGAACTGGCGCGTGATCTGTGCGGCCCGCTTGCTGAACGGGGCGATGAACGCGGTGAGCTGCTCAATCTCACCGTCCGCATCGACGGTGAACCCGTGCCGGGCGAGGGCGGCCCGGAACCTCGGGTCAGCGATCACCGCGGCATGCCCAATACCGTTGATCGCGGCGCTCGAGTCACGGATCGCGACCGTATCGATCCCCCGCCACGAGCCGCCAGCCAGCACCCGGGCATTGATCTGAAGATGGATATGGCGGTGCGGATCCCCGGCCCGTGACGTGTAGTGCCGCACCGCGGCGACCTCCACCCGGTCCACCGGCACCGCAACCTGCCCGCCCCGAGGCCCGATCCGTGCGGTGGCGTGCTGGCCCAACCAGGCGGTGATCGAGACGACGGCCCGGTCTTGGGCGGCTTCGTAGGCTGCCGCGATCTCCGGATGGGTCTCCGCGGCGATGCTCCACGTTTTTGGGCCGTTCACGATCACCTCACAGAACCGCACCGCCCGTGCGTCGGTCCGCAGCCGGCCCCGCGGCACACCGGTGTCAGGGTTAACCCCGGCGACCCACGCCTCATACCGGTCACCGTCCATGGGCGCGAGCTCGATGACGTGCCCGTCAGCATCGACGGTGAAGCGTTGCGCGATGCCAGTGCCCTCAGCCAGGTAGTAGTCATCCGCACGCGAACGGTCCGCCTCGACATACTGGCGCGCCCCTGCAGCAGAGCCTCGGTAAAGCTTCACCCCACCGCGCACCTGACACCCCCACCGAAAAACGAATTCACACGACACAGGACCTTGTTTTCTGCGTTTGAATACCATCTCGACCCGAGATGGGACCTACCAATATTGGTAGCATACGTGCCGTTATCGGGTCTATAACGTGTATTTGACGGTTACTGTTGGTCGTTAGTGGATAGTCCAGCCGAGTGAATTGTTTTGTGAATTGATGTGCGATGTCGAGGTATGTGAAGGGTTTACATGCTGACTATCCGGACCGCTTTGTAGCGTTCAAGTCTGACCGGACGCACCTCGAACCCACCGGCCGCGCCCGCCTCATGAACTCCGAGCATCCCCCGGGCTCCCGCAGCTCACTCGGTGGCAGTACACGCTTCCGGCGATCGCGCAGATCGCGGGGGGAGGGCCTCGCTCTCGATCCCGCTCACCCACCTTCGTGATCGGTGCGACAGTTCCGGCCGGCAAGACTCAGCCGGTCCCCGGGTCATCACCCCCGGTCGGTGGATTCGCGTCGGCAAGCAACAGATCGAAACCGCACGTGCAGCCGTGCTCTGAGTCTGGTTTGCAGGATTCGAGGTGTCGGCCGTAGTGGCGTAGACCGGCAGCGAGCCGATCGTGTCGCTGAGCGAGTTCATCCGCGAGGCTGCCGACGCCAGAGGATATCTCGTGAGCCGACATGCGGCGAGCGACCGTCGCGGCAGCGGCGAACGTCGCTCCGCTGGCCGATCGACGGACAACCCGAACGGCCGCACCCTCGTCGCTTCGCGTATCAGCACCGCTTCGAGCAAGGTCCTCGGCGACTCTCATCAGTTCTTCGATGTCGACTCCCAAACCCACCAACAGCTCATAGCCTGTGCCGTCCCGCACGTCGAGCATTGCCTGCAACAAGTGCGGCGAGCCGATCGTGTCGTCGCCAAGCCGCTGCGACACACGCAGCGCCAGCTCCAACACCTTCTTCGCGCGAGGCGTAAATGGGATATGCCCGCTCGGCCCCTCCTTGCCGCGGCAGTGCGACTGTTCGAGTCGCTGTTGCACGATGACCAAGCTGACACCAGCACGTACCAGGGCGCGCGCGGTGTCGGTGTCGGTGTCATGCAACAGGCCAAGGAGCAGGTGCTCAGTGCCGATGCGGTCGTGGTTGAGCAGCCGAGACTCCTCCTGCGCCAACACCACGACCCGGCTCGCACCGTCGGTAAAGCGCTCGAACACGAGACCTCCCGGTGCGTATCCCCTTCACGGTAGGCGCATGTGGCCATGGTCCGTAAGCGCGCGTTCCGAAGGGGTGCCGTTGCGGTCGAGTCAACACCGTCGGCCGCCGAACATCGCGCCGCCCAGATGCATGTCTGGCACGGCCCAGGTTGATTCCCGCGCCGAAGCATCGCCTAGTGGTCATCGCGCCATCCACCCCTCGTGGCCGATGCGCGCTACCAATTCGCGAATCCGCTTCATGATCGCTCCGAGCGAACGACCGTGATTCGCGCCGGCCGCGAGACAGATTCGGCGAGACCCCGTCCATGGAGCCATGGAAGCTCTCATGAGCCGAGTGTGTGCGCGGCGCTCTGTCGATCACAAGAGCCCAGCCCTCAAGAGGAATGGCGACATCCGCACACGCCGCGGATCGAATGGCGGCATACCGTCTCTCTATGCCGCAGTCAGCGCGGCGCCTACGGATCCTGCTCCACGGTCAGGATGAAGCTCCAGCGTCGCCGTCGTCCAGTCGAAGCATTCCGGGACCGAGCCGGGTGAGTTGGGAGGCGTCGACGGACTGACCGAGTTCGCCCACCGCGAGGCCGTCCACGAGGTCCTCAGTGATCTGATCGGGCGTGATGTCCGTGTGCTGGTGGAATCTCGAGCAGCGCGCTGCGAGACACGACCGGAATTGCAACGCATCGGGTGCACGGATCTGACAACGTGTGATCGTCAGCGTGTTACCTCTCGCGGGTCGACCGATCTTGGCGGCTATTTGCGCCGAACATGCGACGTGACCAGACTGAACTCATGCGCCGGGGCTCGGCTCATGGCTGACCAGTGCTGCGGTCGTCGCGGTGAAGCTGAGTGCGTGCACCTCCAGCGGCAGAACCGCCGCACCACCAAGTGCTCCCGCGAATTCGCACGCGTCCGGTTTGTCGTCGGCAGGCGGCTCGTATGGCGGGAGCTCGACGCCACCGGACTACCGCGTCGAGCTGTCCGCCCACTGCATCTGCCGGTACTTCATCGCGGCGAATCCTGTCCCGTCTCGGGCGGAAAGGCGATCAACAGCGGCGCCTTCGAGTGTGTCGCTCAAGGCGGCGACCAAGTAGATCCACTGATCGGCGGGACGAATGGCGAAGTGGCGTTGATCAGCGGAACACAGCAGCCGGGCTGGCTCGCGGCCAGTCTTTGTGGTTCAGCGAGCCGCGTCATCAGGGACCGTTCCTGGTTCACCTTCGACGCCTCGAGGCGGAGGCGCGGCTGGCCTGCTCGACGACCCGACGCTGACCTCGTTCTACGTGCCGCCGGGTCGCACAGCGATCAGCATGAACGATTGCCGCGAGGTCCCGGAGCGACCTGGGTCAAGACGGCAGGCTGCGTCGCGCGGCAGGTGGACGGCCTGACATTCAGCAATAGCGAAATGACATTGCGATGGATGCCCATGACACGCCCGTGGCGCGGCTTCGGCGGCGTACAGTTCTCGCAGCAAAGGAGTTGTTGGCAAGTGAGCCGGCTGACCGAAGCCCACGAACGCCTCGAGGCCCTGCGCTACCGTTCAGGCCCTGATCAAGCGGATCCGCAATGGGCAAATCGACGACGCCGAGCTGCTGGAGCGACAGCTGCTTGGCTATCGCGAGCACGAGATGGTGGGCCGCCGCCATGCGGGCAATAGCTTCGTCGCGAAGCTCACCGCGATGGTCGGGTGGCACACGGACGGCCACCACGTCAAAGCTCGATTGATTAGCGCCTGGCAGGACGACGGGCTGATCGAACTCGGGCGCCGCGAGGCAGCGTCCAAGGCATACGCTGTGCTGGGCTTAGCGGCACCGGTTTGTGAGGTCTGAAGTGGACGGGGCCGGGAACATCGAGTTTGACGCTGCCCACCGCGACGCGCTCGCGACCGGTGAGGAAGTGATCGACTTCGGTCGAGGTCACGTGCCGCGATGGGTGGTGGTGCTCGGCGTCGTGTTTGGTGTCGCCGCCATCATCGTTGGTCTCGTCGTCGTCCTTTCTCCGGGCGGTCCACGTGCCGTGGTGACCGAGCGGCGTCCGGTGCCAACCCCAGCGCCTGCTCCGGGCACGGGCCTTGGTGCGCGGCTGCCGTTGCCCAATGAGGCGACCCTGGACGTCGCGGTGGCCCGATCCACGACCTGGGTGCTGCAGCCCGACTACCTGAGTCTGATCGTCGCCGGGGCGCGGCACTCGGTCTCGGTATCTGGAGCTGGACTGTCCGCGGTCAGCGCCGCCGGGACTCTGCTGCTGGACACGGCGTTGGAGCACCTGTGGCTCGTCGTCACCGGGGTGTCCCCGTGTCATCTGATCGAGTACGACGCGGCGACCTTACAGAGATTACGACAGGTGTCCTGGCCGCAGGCCGTCTTGGGTTCGGCCCTGCTCGGTGGGCACTTGTATCTCGCGACCGCCTCGGGCGTCGCTGACCTGGCTCCAGGTGAGTCGGCGCCGAAGCTCATTCCCGGCAGCGCAGGAGGTGCCGGCGGATCCTCGGTGTTGATTGCTGCCGACCCCCAGCGCACCAGGTTGCTGGTGATCCAACCCGGCTACCCCGGCTATCCGAGTCTGATTCGGCAGTACCGCGCCGATACCGGGATGAGCACGGCCGTGTCGATACCTATTGATGCGGCGGACATCGTCGTGGCCGACGGCGCGATCTGGGTCAGCGGCAATGCGAGCACCGCCCAGGCGGTGCAGCGGCTAGACCCCACGACATTGCGCCCGGTCGCGTCGAGCCCCCTCATCAACGGTGGCCTCACCGGCCCCGGCATCCTCACCAGCGGAGTGCGAGTCTTCTGGCTTTCTAGCGGAGCGCCCACAAGCCAGATCTGGTGTGTCGACGCTGCGACTGGCCGCGCACTGCAAAGCTGGGCGGCGACTGGCAACGTCGCCTCGACCCTCGGTGTTGCTCGCGTCGCGACCACCGCCGGCGTGTTCCCACTCATCCTGAACCAGTGTCCAGGGTGACAGGGTGACGTCACCCTGGTGGGCGGCTCTCTTTGAGATCGCGCGGCGGCCGTCTCGCATCTCGACGCCACGCACGGCGGCCCAGTATCAAACAGGACTGCGCGTCGACGCTCGACGTCATCCGTGAAGAAGCCGTGCCAATCGTCCGCGATTGTCAGCACCGTTGCGTTCCGGCCTACTGAGATCGTGACGTTGCGGGAAGATGCCAGCGTCCGTCGCATGTGGCCTTGGGGTTCCTAGTACTGCAGCGGCAATCAGGTTGATTCCCAATTCGGGTCCAGCACGCTGGATCGATGCCCAGGGGAGTCGTGGTCGAGTGGCATCGCGAGGAAGGGCGGGGCGTCATAGCGTCCCCGCGACGCGAGGTGGCTGCTGGACGCACTTCTCTGTGGTCCGAATCGCCGGCTACCCGGCGCTGGCAGTCGGAGACGATGTCTATTTCGACTTCGAGCCAGGCCGTCAGGATAGCTACCAATATCGCGCACTGCGTGTGTGGCCGCCAGGAGTCAAACCCGGCGCCCCTGATCCGCACGAACCTACTCACTCAGGCGGGGCGTACCGCAGCAGTCTCACCATCACCGACGACGATCCCGAAATCTCGTCGCTCGAGTGACAGAGCGTCACTCGCGGCTACGTCCGGCCGTATCGCGTCAGACTTCGGGGGTCAGGTTTCCCTGAAACTCGGCACGGGATACCGCGAATCCCTGCGGGAGGTCGCTCGCTGCACGCTCCCAGACATCATCCGGAAGCGACACGCCACGTTGGACCGCACTCTTGATTAGCCGAGCGTTGGCGAGCTTCCGCCCATGCCCGGCCTCCCACACGACGCCGCTAATGTGTTCCCTGGGGTCGTGGTCATCTCTCGCGCGCAACTCCGCGGCCAGGCGCACGACGTGGTCCCGATACTCGGCCTCATTGTCGAAAGCAGCAGTCACCTGCTGACGCCGCTCACCACGCTCCGGATCGAACGCATAGCGGAGCACGACATAGCGGACGATGCTGTCGTCCTCTGGGTCCACCTGCGCCATTCGCCAAGTTTGGCAGGCACGGGACCGGGTGAACTACGAAACGCTGCCACCCGATCTTCAGTCGACCGCACCGATGAAATTGCTGCGCGCCGATTGACGGTACGCGTGCGGTGATGATGTGGTGTCGCTGTCGACAGGCGCCGTGTCGTCGCGCACGGCCGCTGGGACCACCTCGTGCTCCTGCCGCGTCTGTCGTGGCGGCCGGGTCGCGCGCCTTCTGGCTGGAGTTCGTCGCCGTTCCGCCTTACTACTGGTACGTGATTGCGATGGTGTCGCTATGCCCGGGCCATGTCAGCGTCATCTGCCAGCACCCGGCTGCCGGGAGGTCGAGGATAGATGGCCCTAGGTTGACTGTCCGGGTTGCCGCTGTGTCCGAGCCTTCGAGTTGGGCGCTGATATGTAGGGTGCCGTCACCGTTCTTCGCGACCCAGAGGATCTTGTTGTTTGTCCCCTCCGGCTGGTGCGCGCGCAGTTCGCCGAAGAGGATGCCGACGATCTGGCCGTTCGAGCCCAACACGTGCGGGGTGTGTAGCCCGTCCGGGCTGAACCCGGCGCGTGCCCATGTCGGCAAAGTGGCGGTCGAGATGTTCCCGGTGCAGGCTGACGATCCGGCCGGTGGAGTCGTGGTGTCCGTGCCGAGGGTCAGGGTGAGTGCTGCTGCGCCGCCCGCCACGGCGATTACGCTGGCCGCGACGGCGAGCCCGGTGCGAATTCGGCGTGGCCGGGTGGCGTGTGCGTCTTTCCAGGCTGTGCTGGCTAGGCCGGGGTCGAGGCGGTGTCCGTTGGTCTGTGCGTTCATCGCACGCCGCAGCGTGGCGATGGCGGGTTCGTCATTCATGGTGGGACTCCTCGTGGTTCGTTTGCCGCAGTCGGGCCAGACCGCGGGAGGCGCCGCTCTTGACGGCGCCGATGCTGATGTCGAGCGCGTTCGCGGTGTCGGCCTCGGACAGGTCCTGCAGGTAACGCAGGACGACGATGGCGCGCTGGCGCGCCGGTAGCGTGCGCAGGGCGGCGACAACTGCGCCGTCGTCGTGCGCATCCAAGACCGGCGGGCTGGCCGCGACAATGTCATGCGGATCGAGCAGTACCTCGGGACGACGACTAAGCACCCTCCACCGATCGATGTTCGCGCGCACCACGCAGCGGTAGGCGTAGCCGAGCGAGTTGGACTCGATCGCGCCCCAACGCCGTGCCACTGCGGTCAGCGCTTGCTGGACGAGATCCTCGGCGTGCTGCCAGTCGCCGCACAGCCCGTAGGCGGTGTGCAGCAGCCGGTCTCCGTGCTCGGCGACGAATCGCTCGAACGCGGCCCGGTCCGCCTCTGCCACGGTTGCCCCCTTTCGTTCGTCCTGCTTATCAAGACGACGGCGACGCGCCAATGGGTTGCCTCGTACAAGAACCCGCCGGAGCACATCACGGTCGAACCGTCACCGACACCCCCGCCTGGGTGAGCCGGGTTGACCACGTCCCCTTCGCCGCCAACAACCGAATGGCGAACCGGAGCGTCTTGGCCGAGGAGTTCTTTGGCGCGACCGGGCCGGAGTTGGTCCCGTTCGTTAGCGACGAAGCTACTTGGTTCGACTTCGACTACCAAAGCACGGACGACTTGAGGCGAGCCGTCCAGGTGGACTACGGGATTGTGTTAGATGAACTGAGACTTTAGCTTCCGTTCTGGCAGTTCCTCGACTATCTCGACGCAACTCGCCAGCGATAGCGGCCAATGTCGTCGCCATCCGCGCACTACCAGCGGCAATTGAGTCAATCTCGTCCCTTCCGGACGTCTGCGCAGACGCGAAAATGGGTGGGTTGGCCGCCGAGTCGACTCCCTAAGCAACGGGGACGGGATCTATTTCCCGATCAGGGCGGCTACGCTCGCCCGACCAGCGGATGTCCGGGCGGTGGTGTCTTTAGTGAGCAGTCGGTGGTGGTGGCGAGCGCGTCATCGTCACGGTGACGGATCGTTTGCCAGGCTCGTCGGCCTGGAAGGCCACCGAGTCGTGGCCGGGAAGAAGCTGGACGAATACTTCCGCCGCGTTGCCGTCGGCGGCCTTTGCTTCGACCGTCACCGTCGCAGCATCCTGAGGTTTCGCGGTCACAACAGCACCGACCGCGCAGTTGCTGCTGACCTTGAACGACGTTCCGCTCGCTGACGGAAGGTTCAAAGCACCGTATTGCTGCACGGCGGGCGGGGGTTTTGCCGCCGTCAGGTCTACCCAGTACGGGCCGGCACCCTCGCCGCCATCGTCTCCGGCACCGATCCAGACGCCGCAGACCTTCATGCGTGGACCACTCGCCCTAGTTGTTGTGCACGCGCTCACCAGCGACACCCCAAGGACCGCTATCACCGCGACCCGCACCACCGGATGCCATCCCATGTCCGCATTGTTCACCGGCGTGACCAGCCCGGAGACAACACGAACCAAAGCGTGACCCGGCTGAGCGCGACCCGTTACACGGATTCACGCTCATCGACCGGATATCGAAGGTAGCGGCCCCTACGATCGGGAGGAGTACCCCGCGCGAGGTCGCGGCTTACGGATTGACGTTCGCCCTCGCCAATTTCGGGGGGCCCGATTGCTCGACGAAGGTCGCAGCGTGAAAGTCGCAGTTATCGGCGCGGGCGTCGTGGGCGCATCGATAGCCTGGCGACTTTGTGCCCAAGGCGCGAAAGTGCTGTTGATTGACTCGGCCCAACCGGGCGAGGCGACCAGCAACGCCAGTTTTGCATGGGTGAACGCCAGTTCTGCCGAGGACTCGGCCTACTTCGCGCTTCGGGAGCACGGCGTACGCGAGATCGCCGCGATGGTTGACGAGCTAGGCTCCTCGTGGCTGCTGGCCACAGGACATCTACGTTGGGATGCCGCGGGCGCGGCTTCGGCGAAGCTGTCCGACCGCGTTCATGCGCTGGCCGCCTCCAGTTATCCAGCCGAGCTGATGACGGCACACGAGGTCAACAGCACCCTGGAGCGGCAGGTGAGGTTCCCGCACCCCGACCACCCAGTGGCGTATTACCCAACCGAACTAGCTATCGACGGCCGCCGCCTGGCTCGACAACTTACCGCGCTGTGTGCCACACATGGTGTGAGCGTGCTGCTCGGGCGACCCGTCGAAGCGATAGGCGTGAGCAAGTCAGGGGTGCGCAGCATTACGGTCGGGTCCGCGGCTCATGTCATTGACGCTGTGGTCAACGCAGCCGGTCCGCTGGGCGGCCGGGTGGCTCGCATGGTCGGCCGAGAGCTGCGGATGATCGAGGAACCGGGATTGGTGGCGCGGGTGCACTGCACCAACGTTCCGCTTAGTCACGCCATGCATGCACCAAGTGTCGAGATTCGCCCGGACGGCCCGCAACAGGTCCTCATCCACAGCCGCGTCATCGACAGCAAGCTGGATCCAACTGGGTACGGCCATCCTGGCCACGTCGATGAGCTGATCTCCCTTGCTGTCGACGTCCTACCTGAACTGCAGTCTTCCCGCACAGTTGACGTGCGTGTGGGCTGGCGTCCCATTCCCTGGGACGGCTTCCCGTCGGTTGGCCCGGTCCGAGCGGTGCCTGGTTACTACGAGGCCGTCACCCACAGCGGCGTGACGTTGTGCGGGATCATCGGTCGGCTACTTTCCATGGAGATCGTCGGCGGAGAGTCGCCCCATCTACTGGCACCATTTCGACCTGATCGCGACACACGCTCCGCCGACGTTTGAGCTGCAAATCACGGCGGCCGACAAGGTGGGAGCCGGCTACGGGATGTGCGCATTCAAGCAAGAGAGCGCGCACTGACGGCGGCAATTGAGTCAATCCCGTCCCTTCCGGGACGGCTGCGCAGGCGTGAAATGGGGGTGGGTTGGCCGCCGAGGTCGACTCCCTAATCAACGGGAAGGGATCTATTTCCCGATCAGGGCGGCTATGCGCGCCCGACCAGCGGCAAAGTCGGATGTTCCCCACGGCTTTGCCAGGCTGGGTTCGGCAGGTAAGCAATGCGGTCTGCGCTAGCCGCTAGCGCAGGGCGAGATGCTAACATATTCCATTTCCTGGCCTATTCTCAGGCGTGTGGTGGATGACAGCTTGAGAGAGCCAGGGTTCCTGGTGCTATCTGCCCTGGTGACCGAGCCGCGGCACGGGTACGCCCTGATGCGAGAGATCGAGCACGGGTCCCGGGGGCGTGTCCAGTTGCGGACCAGCAGCCTGTACGCGCTGTTGGACAAGCTTGCAGCCGATGGACTGATCGAGGATGCCGGGCGGCAAGTCGTCAATGGTCGGCTGCGAAGGCTGTTCAGTCTGACCGACCACGGTCGCGAGTTGCTGACCAGCGAGGCGGCGCGAATGGTCGCTCAAGCCAAGGAAGCCACCCGTCGTCTACAGATCACTTCGACGTAGCCGTGAATATCCGCGCAGGTTCGGCGCCCTTTTGGGAGCGGATGGTCTTGTCCAGCTACCCGCAGTCCTGGCGCCTTGACGGGCGGGCCGAAGACATGATCCAGACCTGTCTTGCTGCAGCCGAGGCCGAGCAGCGGCACACTCTCGGCCTCTATGACGTCCTCGATCTCGCGACGTTCGGACTAGGGGCACGCAGACGACGCCTCGGCGAGCTGGTTCCGAACACCGCGCGAATGGTGCTCAGTTGGGGTGGCCTGCTCAGTGGTGTCATGGTCGCGGCAACCCTCGCCGTGGCACCGAACGAGTCGGCGGAGGCTCGCGGCAGAAACCTCGCGGTGCCCTGGGACAGGACCGTCATCTTGCTGTGGCTGCTGCTCGGCATCGCTGTGGTTGTCTCCACATTCGGCGGCGTGTACTTCGACGGAGAGGTCGTGCTCGGATTGTTCACCGACGACATCGACTTGCACGCCGACGCACTCCGCCATGGCCTACATGCGCCTCAGAACTTCCGTGTCGGGCGGGCGATCTCGCCGAGTGCGAGGGTTGGCAAGCCGATCTCGCGGCCGGTCGCTGGCGATTGCACGGCGACGGCTCAAATACACGGCTCGGCTGAGAACCGACCGGACACAATGCCTCCGGACGCGGGGCACCGGATCGTGCAAGGATCCCGTCTATGGCGATCCACCAGCTGTTCGAGGAGGCCAACCATGTCGAATCCGCATCGGACTTGGCTTCGTTCATCGGCCGGCTGACAGTCCATTTGAAGGAAGAGCCGGACAGTTGGGAGAACCCGACTCTCTCCCGGTATCTGAGGGCTATGAACAGATGGATGGCGACCGCAGCGACGGCACCCGGCCGAGTCGGGAATGAGGTTCCGACCTGGAGCGAGGTTGCGTCCATGCTCATCGCGTCATCGACGTTCTTCTCGGGCGACGACCCTCTGTAGCCGACACCGCCCTGCGGCTGGGTGTCGAGCGGATCTAGTGTCCGATGAGGCGCTCAGGCCGGCATGTCCGGATGTCTAGCCGAGGTGCTTGAGATAGCCATCAGGGTTGTTCAAAAATGAGCGCCATGCGTGCACCAGGTCGGTGTTGTCGTAGGAGGTCGTTGTGATGCCGGTGTCGTCAAGTTGGAGAATTCGGGCGTCGGGCAACGCAGCGAGGATGGGCGAGTGTGTGGCGAGCACTATCTGGCTTCCCGATGCCCGCGTGTCAGACATCAGTGTCAGCAGCATGAGACTGCTGTCGAAGGACAGCGCGGACTCCGGCTCGTCAAGAATGTAGAGACCAGGCTCAGCGGTCATGCCTGCGAGTACTTGAAGAAATCCCTCGCCGTGACTGCGAGCAAGGATTGATCCATCGACCCGCCCACCCCAACGGCCCGGCGCGCTGAAGCCATCGGCCTGGGCGTGCATCCGCTCAGCCCGCAGGAAAAGGCCGCCCGTCTGCCCACCTTGGGTGTACTCAAGCCGTAGTGACTGGTGCAGGTCGGAGTCCTCATCCGACGGTCGAGCCACGGCTTGCTGCAGCCAGTCATTTCGGAACGACGTCACCCGGCGCGCCCAGACTGCAGCTAGCGCCTCCACCAGCGTGGACTTGCCGCTGCCGTTCTGGCCAATCAGGACGGTGACGCCGGGATCGAGAACAAGGCCCTCTCCTAGGATCTGCGCGATCGCCGGAAGCGTGTACGGCCATCGACTGATCTCTGCCTTCCCTCGGTCGATCGAGAGGTGAGTGACGGGTGCGCCCGGTTGCCGATGAACCACATCGTCATCCTGCCCGAGCCAGCGCCGATGCGGCGACGCACACTAGCTGCGGTGTCCGGAGGTGTCGCCCGAATCAGTGCGGCACCGGGGTGGAGTATCAGTCTTGGATGCCGACTCGCTGGTTGCTGACGGTGGTGACGGGTCCGCTACCTCGCCAGCAAATCTCCCCTTGCCTTGGCGTGCGGCAAGATCCCACAGATCTGCAGTCCCGGCGGACCAAGGGTTACCCATGTGGGGCTGGCCACCCGTACCGAACAGCGCAGCGAACATCGCCCGGATGCGGCGCACGATTCGTCGCCACATCGCCACAGACAAGACGGTACGCCCGGGGAACTCGTCGGCTGCCTCGGCTCGACTCGGCACGAGGATGCTGATCGCACGCTACGCGGCATTATGTGGGTGATCGAAGATCACCGCGCCGCAAGCGGCTCACATGACGTGAGATATGCAGGTGATCGAGGCGCTGTAGACGCCGACGAGGTGCCTCACGATCACCTGCGTATCAAGCAATTCCGGATGTTCCTATCCTCGTCGTCCGCACCTACAAGGGAGTCCCGTGCTCCCCGCAACCAGGTGTCCGCTGTCGGTCATCAGCTCGTTCAGCCATCACGATGTCGTGGCACACGACTCGTTGGAGGAACCGGCTGATGAGGCGTGGCTTCTGACCGGGATTGCCGGCGAGGACTTAGCCGAAGAGCCGGGTCTGGGGGGTCGAGGGACCTATCAGCTCCTGAGTGCGGATTTGCTTCTGTTGGGGGTAGTGGGTTGTGGGGCGGCGGTGATGAGCCTGCTGTTCGTGTGGTTCGCCGTTTTTGGTTACCTGCCTTGGGCTGGCCGAGTGTTCGTCGGTGTTTGGGTGCTCCTCGTTGGTGGCGCACTGTATATCTGCGCATGTCGCCTGGCGTACCGGATCGACCTTGACGACGGAGGACTTCGCTGGCGCGCCCTGGCGCGCAGCGGAACGATCGAGCTGGCCGAGCTGCGCGCGATGGTGCCGTTCCCCGTGGTCGGTGGGTTCCACATGCTCACTTTCGGCCGGCGCTTCCCGATCGTCGGTCCTGTCAAGCGAGGATTTCCGGCATTCGCAGAGCAGGTGCGCTTTGCTGCGCCGCTCGCCGACATCTATATCGGCTTGCGTGGTCGCGTAGCTGACCGGCTGGGGCTGATGGACAGTCGCTGGACCGCGCGCTGACGATCGGGTCACCGAACCAGCCGCTCCGATCCGATCCTCCTCGCGACCAATTGCGGGTCCTGGGCGTCCTTAGATATAAGCCGAGCAGAGGGGTCGCGCACGGTTCCGATCGGCACTAGCCTCTCTGTCGTGTCGGCCGCTCGAATCTTCGCCGTTGGGGCGATGCTGCTTGCCGGGCTCACGGGGTGTACCAGCCACAACAGTGCACACGCCGCCATTGCGCCGGTAACCAACGCGGATAGGCGGGTGTCTAGCGGGCCCCCGGCAGCGCTGCGGGCCTGCCGCATGCTCATCGGCAAGGCCACCTCCGCAGCTATTATTGGCGAGCAAGTTACCTGCGGTTTCGGCGGGAGCGACACGTTGGCTCGCGGGGTGAGCGTCCTCGTTGAGCCATGTCCGGATACCAGCCCGTTCTACGTCTTCTACTCCACCTCGCACGACGCCACCGATCACGCCGTCTACTACGGGTCCGAATCGAGCCCACTTTTCAGTACCTCGCACCAGGCCGCGAATCTCGCGGCGGAGACGCGTCAAGCCTGCGTTTCGTAGGTCGTGAACGGCCATATAGATTTCGCTTCCGTATCGGCTGATCGCGCGACACCATCGCGGCATTCCGTGCATTGGTCAGTCTCTCCGGTGGCGACGAAACCTGCTCACGGCTCTATGCATGCGACCTCTGCATAAACCACACTGTGCGCCACCACGCCCACAGTCGCGGAGCGATCACCGACCCCGCAGGCGATCTGCGGGCCTCCGCCCCCGCCGTCAGGTTGTTCGAGGTCTGCCAGCTGCGCGACGTACACGCCTGGTACGAGGGCGAGACGTGCAGTGCCACTCATGTCCGTCTTGACGATCACGGACGCACCATCGGTCGATCGCACTTTCACACGCGTCTTGGTCATCGGGAACTCACGTGCTGCCCGGCCTGTGCGGCCGTCGACCGGACCTAGGGTCACGATCGCGTGGACGATGAGCGTCCCTGCCATCGGCCCCGGCTTTGGCGAGCCGCCAGCGCAGGCGCCTCCCGCCGACGCCACGAGCGCGACGGCCACGCCGAACTTCGCTAGGGCGATGCACGGTGCCGAACGGCGTTGACTCGACTTCAAAGGCACCCGTTCGGAACGGACGCGCGCTTGCGTAGCGTGATGGGCATACGCACCGGGAGGTCTCGTGTTCGAGCGCTTTACTGATAGGGCGCGCCGGGTCGTGGTGTTGGCGCAGGAGGAGTCTCGGCTGCTCAACCACGACCGCATCGGCACTGAGCATCTGCTCCTTGGCCTGTTGAATGATGGCGACACCGAGACAGCGCGTGCCCTGGTACGCGCTGGCGGCAGCTTAGTCGCCGTGCAACAACGACTCGAACAATCGCACGGCCGCGGCAGTAAGGAGCCGAGCGGGCATATCCCATTCACGCCTCGTGCGAAGAAGGTGTTGGAGCTGGCGCTGCGCGTGTCGCAGCGCCTTGGCGACGACACGATCGGCTCGCCGCACCTGTTGCGGGCGATGCTCGGCGTGCCGGACAGCACCGGATACCAGCTGTTGGCCGACTTGGAAGTCGACATCGAAGCACTCGCAAGAGTCGCCGAGGACCTTGCTCGGCGCGGCGCAGATACGCGAAGCGACGAGAATGCGACCGTTCAGGTTGGCCATGGATCGGCCAGCGCAGTGGCGTTTACAGGCGTGGCGCCGGTCGCTCGCCGCATGTCGGCTCACGAGATGTCTTCTGGCGTCGGCAGCCTCGCGGATGAACTCGCTCAGCGACACGACCGGCTCGCCACCGGTCTACGCCGCTACGGCCGACACCTTGAATCCTGCAAACCAGACTCGGAGCACGGCTGCACGTGCGGTTTCGATCTGTTGCTCGCCGACGCGGAACCACCGGCAGCGGGTGATGAGCCGGGGACCGACTAAGGCGGACCGGCCGTTGACGAACAAGTGCGGGTTCGCGGTTGCTGGCCAGTTGCCGGGCTGCCTTAGCCGCTGTTGGGACGCCAGCGCACCCCGCACACCTCATCAGCACGCCCGCGAACCACATTCGCGGCATAGCGGATGTCTTGGCCCACTCGGATTCGTTGGATGTACTTAGGTCTGTGGGCTGATTCGGGCGCTTCCGGGCAGGTTCGCTCGGAGTTTGCGCCATCGAGCTAGGAGTATCAGGCCCCACAGGGCGCTGGCTGCGACCAGAACGAGTCCGCTCGCCAGGAGGTTGTGCCCAGATGCTCGAACGCTGATCATGCATGCGCCCACGAAGGCGATGGGAACTGAGGTGCACCACAAGCTATAGAGGGCAAACATGTATCCGGCCTTGGCGGCTTCAGCTTGTGGATCAACGTACTTGACCTTGCCGGACCCCTGTAGTCGTGTGAGCCAACGGGAGTACTGCCTATCGGCAATCCTCCGTTCCACGGCGGTCACACGCGCATAGACCTCCGGCGTCAACATTGCGAGGGTTAGCGTCGTGTCCCCATTGACGGTCGGAGCTAGACGCCGCTTCCGTGCCAGAATCAGAGCTACCCAGCCGGTCAAGATCGCGAGCCCGCCGAGGGTTTCGCCGAGGGCATTGCTCAAATAGATGCCCCAGCCGACCGCGGCGGCTCCCAGAGCGATTCCTACGAATGCGCCCGGTCTTGCGTCCCTCACGACTTCCTACCAAAATCGTGCATAGGGACATTCTGCCCGTGACGAACGCGGCACGCGCTGATCGACAGGTCCGGTCGTCTTAGATGCGCGCTGGCGGCGGCAAGAGCGGATGTTACGCGATCCTGGCGTGCAGATGCATGTCGTGCCAGCCGTCGGCATGCAGCACTTGCTGACGCAGTGTGGCCTCCCACGGAAAGTCTGCTTTGCCGGCGACTCTGCACGACGGGCCGTTATCGACTGAGTGGTACAGGTCGAGTGGGTGCATGCCAATTTCTCCGAAGAGCCAGGTTGTCATTGCGACTATCGCTCGACTAGCGATCAGGCGTCCGCGCGCATCCGGGACAACCCAGTAGGCAGGCTCGGCGGACCCCTCGTCGAGGTTCATCGTTCTCACCCCAATCCGCCCAACGATGACACCGTCCCCGGTGATCGCCCAATCGACTCCAACCTCTCGGCTCCATCGCTCGCGACGAGATTTGATCCAGACCAACGCCTCGTCCTCATCCATGGAGCGGACATGCCATCGACGAACATCGGGATCCAGATAAGCATGAGCCACGGCGGCAGCATCGTCCTCTCGCCAAGGTCGGATGACGAGTTCATCGACGCCTAGCGTGGGCAGGACACGTTGCGACATCGCACCAGCGGAAACGACCGGGGGTACGAGCACGGGCATAGTCACATCTTCTCAGCCTCACCACCCGGTCGCCCGCAACGCGGCTAGATTCGGACGACATCATTGCGACTGCTGGTGGTCTGCCTGCGATGCTGACGGGTATGGGTAGCGATGTGCCTGATGCTGGTGTGCCGCTAACGACGTTTGGGTCTGGCGAAGCTTTGTCCAACGCCCGGTTCACTGCTGGTGGCGTCGTTCGCGACGGCGGCTCGTGGAGCCCGACTGTCGTTGCCTTGTTGGCGCACTTTGAGCGATTCGGCTTTGCCGGTGCGCCTCGAATCGTGGGAACTGGCATAGACGCGGAGGGCCGCGAAACCATCACCTACCTACCGGGGGGCAGTCCGCACCCGCGGGCTTGGTCAGACGACGCCGCGTATCGGCTGGGCGAGGTCCTGAGAGCCGCCCACGAAGCGGCGCGGACCTTCAACGCGCCCTTCCGCCCGCTGTGGCAGCCGTGGTTCGGGCGCGATCTACCGGGCGACCTCCCGGTCATTGGGCACTGCGACGTTGGGCCATGGAATTGGGTCGCCGCCGCGGACGGGCTGCCGTATGCCCTGCTGGACTGGGAGTTCGCCGGTCCGGTAGATGCGCTGTGGGAGGTGGCCCACGCGGCGTGGCTAAACGCCCAGCTACACGACGACGACATCGCTGAGTTCCACTCGCTACCTGATGCCCTTGGACGGGCAAGGCAAGCAAGGCTCATTCTCGACGGATACGGCCTGTCGGCGTCTCGGCGCGTTGGAATGGTCAACCGAATGATCGAGCTAGCGATCCATTCGGCGCGCGCAGAAGCAGTCACCTACAGTGTCTCGGCCAGCAGCCCCGAAGCTCACAATACAAACGGGTACCCCGTGCTGTGGGCCGTGACCTGGCGAGCCCGGTCAGCATCCTGGATGCTGCGCAACCGAGCACGCCTCGAAAGCTCAATCGAGTAGAAGTAGCTACAGTTGCAACGAACTTCGACAGATCCGCGCCCCGGCCGCGGCAGAACAGGACACCGAGACGCGATCCACGCATATTTGCTTCGAATCTGTCGGGCGGTCCGCGACACTAAGCGCATGTCGATCTTGCAGCAAGACGTCGGTCCTGTCTCACCCCGTCTTCGGATATCTCGCGTCCTTCGAGTACACGAGGACCACTGTGACGTGTGGCGCGAGTCGAAACGAGAGTCGATCCGGTTCGCACCGATGTTCCCCTCTCCCAGGGTGGAGCGGGTGTCACCCGGCCACCTCGTCGCAATCGCAACCGGCCCGAAAGGTGTCGAGGTTGTGGTGTGGCGGTGGTACGACGCCGTCTTGCTGAGTTCTGAGCCTGACGGATCGGTGCGCCTCTGGGAGCCTGCGCATGGCGAGGTCACCGCAAACACAAGGGCGTCGTACGAGCCCGGCGAGCCGGGATCGCGGGTCTACGCCTCGGCCGGTCTCCCAGGTGCCGAGTGGTGGGTTGCTGCCTCTGCCGACCCAGCCCCAGACGTTGTCCAGGTAGATCTCGACGACGTCGACCAGCTCTACACCGAGAACGATCTGTGGTCGGCGGCGTTTGCGTTCAACGTCTGAACGGGCCAAGCCGATTCTGCGGCCCGACGCCAACCGCACAAGCATGTGAGTGCGACTTTCCCGTAATTGCTCGGGGCACCTAAGAGGTCTGTGGCCGCCTCGAGGCCGATATGGTGCCGCAATCGCGTGGCGCTTTTGCAGCACCGCGACAATGACCGGATTTGGTTGGCCGGCCGGCGTCCACGTCGGTCGATCGAGAGCGGCGGTCGAGGGCGCCTGGCTCGCCCGACCGACGGCGAAGGTCAGGCAAGCCCGAGTCCGTCCTACAACCATCTCGCCCGGCTAGTTGATCTTCGACGGTCCGCACCTAGTCCGCAAGAAGTCCGCAAACCACCATCCGGATCCACCGCTGTCACGCTAGTACCAACACGCCCGTAGCCCAGGAAAAGCGGAGCCTTCAGCGCTGCGTGCGAGCTTCCGCCGCCGCTCAGAATTCGCACGGGAGCTGACTACGGATCAAGAGGTTGCAGGTTCGAATCCTGCCGGGCGCACAAGTGCGATGTCTCGAGACACAGTTGACAGGTGTCTCGAGACATTGTTGCATTTTCAGGGCTTGTTTCGGGGTTGGTAGTCGCGGGCGGGGTCGATGGTGAGCTCGCGCAGTAGTTCGCCGGTGTCGGCG
>JALYIL010000130.1 GCA_030775825.1 Actinomycetota bacterium | reverse complement strand
GTGTGCGCCTTCGCGGTCGCGCCCAGGTCCAGCGCGGTGCCGACCGGGACGGTGAGCAGGCCGACCACGCGGTCCAGGCGCACGTCCGTCCAGGTACGGGCGGCTGCGTGCGCCTGGTAGCCGGGTCCGCCCGCGGCGATCGCGCTGATGTCGCGGTCGTAGCCGAGGCGGCTCATCGTCCGTCCGACGGTCGGGTCGACGGCGCCGTCGGTGTGCGCGGCCATCCGGAGCGCGGAATCGACCAGCTCGAGGAGAAGCAGGGAGATCGGCGTCGGTCGCCCGGCCCGGGCGTTCGCCCGCGACAGCTCCGAGTCAGTGCGGAACCGGCTCGCCGCCTCGTCCACCCGCTTCAGCAGGGTGTGCAGGTCGGCGGCGGCGGCGTCGAGCACGCGGTCGTCGTCGACGACGAGGCGCACCGTGCAGCTCCACGCCCGCCCGACGTGAGTGGCGGTCATAGATCCGCTCCCGGACCGCTCGATGCGCTCGGAGCCATTTCCGGCTTGACACTGAGCTGGTCGCCCCGAACGGTTCCTCTGATTCGCTGCGCCAGCGTCGCTCATGACCCGTTGCTCCCGCCAGCCGGAGCCGTCGTCGACTGCGTCGGCGTCGGCGTCGAGATGCTGGACGAGGTCCGCGTCGCAGTCTTCGTCTCGGAGTTCGTTCTTGTGCTCGACGACGGCGTGGTGGTCGTGGATGTGGTGGTGGCCGGAGTGGACGCTTGCGAGGCCGTGTGGGTTACGCCGACGACGATCCCGACGGTGGCGAGGGAGGCGCCGACCGCTGTGCTCCATCCGATTGCGCGAGAGCGCCGGAGGAGGCGTTCGGGGGAGGGTTTTGCGTTCATGCCGACAAACAATGCGTCGGCGCGGGTCAGGCCCTCATCAGCGCAATGTCAAGCCTGTCCTAAGGCCTGGTGTGAGCCAGCTACGGGCTGTATAGGAGCAGGGTGATCACGGCGCCGCCCGAGGGTGCCGACGTGATCGACATCGACCCGCCGGCAGCCTCGCGCACCGGCGCACGATGTCGAGCCCGAGCCCGCTGGAGCCGCGGTCGCTGCGGCCGCGGATCTCGGCGGCTTCGGGGATTCGGTGCCCTCGTCGGCGATGACGAGCCGCGCACCGTCACCGGTCGGGGCAAGCGTGAGCGAGAACGCGACGCCCTCCGACGCGTGCGCCACGACGTTCTCTAGCAGCGCGTCGATCGCCGCACCCATATCCTCCGCAGACGCCCGCACCGGCAGCGGCCCGGGGGCTCTGCGGCTCGAGGCCCCATTTCACGGGAGCCATTTGCCTCGTGGCACCAGTGACAGGCTGAGTAGCCGACCGACAACAGGACGGGACATCGCGCCGGCCGGCCTCGGCAAGCGCCTCGTCCGACCACTCCCACCAGTCGACTGGGTTGTCCTTGTGCTGCAGCAGATACGGGCTTGTCGAGGAGGCCAAACGGTTCACCTGACCCATGATCCCTGCTGGGCAAGGTCCGCCATAACACGCTCACGCTGATGGGCGCCAGCAAATGCGACCCAGCTGAGGTTGCAGGAGGGGGCAGCCCCTGCCAGCCTGGAACCACATCAGCGGTGACAGGTTGTGACAGTGAAGCTGAAACTGGATCTGCACGACATCTACAACCGCAACGAAGATATCGATCGCGCCTTGCGGGCAATTATCGCCGAAGCTGTCGCGAAGAAGGCGCCGCTCGTCGAGATCATCCCCGGCAAGGGTTCAGGACAGCTGAAGAAGCGCGTACTTCGGTTCTTGGACCAGAAAGAGGTCAAGGCGCTCTATCACCGCGTGGAGAAGGATTCGGACAACTTCGGGCGCGTCTTCGTTCATTTCCGGTGGAAGTAGCATCCGGGCCCGCCTGCAGCTGACCTCCGCTCCGGCGCGCTGAACACCGCGGGCCCGCGACACGCTCTAGCCTGTGGCCCATGGCAGACGCGATGCTGAACCAGGCCAGCCTCTCCTACGCCGAGTCGTTCCTGCCCGAAGACGACGTGATCACTGCGGCCAGGCACCGCGCGGCAGAACTGGGCTGCGTCCCGATCGGACCGGGCGGCGGCGCCACCCTGCGCCTGCTCGCCGCCGCTACCTCGGCGCGAAACGTTGTCGAGATCGGCACCGGGGCCGGCGTCTCCGGGCTGTACCTGATGGACGGGATGGCCGAAGGTGGCCAATTCATCAGTATCGATATCGAGGGCGAGCATCAGCGGGCAGCGAAGGAAGCGTTCGCTGAGGCGGATATTGCCCCCACCAGGTATCGCCTGATCAACGGGTCGGCCCCGGACGTGCTGCCCCGCATGCGTGATGAGACCTACGATCTGGTGTTCGTCGATGCGGACAAGACGGCGTATGGGGTCTACTTCGAACACGCCCTGCGGATGCTGCGGCCCGGCGGTGTGATGGCCTTCGACAACGCCCTGTGGCACGACCGCGTGGCGGATCCGACGCAGCGCGACGCGGATACGGCCGCTGTTCGCGACGTGGGCAAAGTGGTTCGCGCCGACGCTCGCCTGATCCCGGCCATGCTGCCGGTCAGCGACGGGCTGCTCGCCGCCGCCAAACGCTGAGCGACCGAACCGGCGCAGCGTTCCTGAGCACGAGGCAGGTAGCGTCAGTCGTGCCATGGCAACCTACGTCGACACTGTCCGCTCCTACCCCGGGCGGGGCCTGCGCTTCACCGAGTTCTGCCATCTGCTGGCCGATACCCGCGAGGAATTGCAGGAGATTGCTGACGCACTCGGCATCCCGCAGCGCTTTTTCCAGGACCACCCGTGGCGCTGGCATCACGACATACCTGGACACCTTCGCGCGCGTGCCATCGAACTCGGCGCCCGAGAGGTCACCATTCACGAGGTTGGGGCGCTGCTGCGCATTCGCCGCGCCAGGATAGCCGCCAACCCGGTCGCGTAGGTTCGACTAGTGCGAATAACGGTCCTCGCCGGTGGAATCGGTGGCGCAAAGTTCCTTCGTGGGGTCCGCGCTGCGTGCGCGGAGGACGACATCACCGCGATCGTCAACACCGGTGACGACGTGACCCTCCACGGGCTGCGGATCTGCCCAGATCTGGACAGCGTCATGTACACCCTCGGGGACGCGCACGACGGCCAACGGGGCTGGGGGCGCGTCGAGGAGAGCTGGCGCATCCAGGCAGAGCTGGCGAGCTACGGCGCCGAACCGAGTTGGTTCGGCCTCGGCGATCTCGACATTGCCACGCACCTGGTACGTACCCGGATGCTCGATGCGGGCTTTGCCCTCAGCGACGTCACGGCGGCCCTGTGCGATCGGTGGAAGCCTGGCGTGCGCTTGCTACCCATGTCCGACGACCGGTGCGAGACCCATGTCGTGGTCGAGGACGTCGATGCCACGGCGAGCGCAAGCGGCCCCCGGCGCAAGGCCATCCACTTCCAGGAGTGGTGGATCAAGCACCGCGCCGCCCTGCCACCGCTGGCCTTCATCCAGGTCGGCGTCGACGACGCGGTCGCTGCGCCCGGCGTGGTCGAGGCAATCGACACTGCCGACGTGGTGCTCATCGCGCCCAGCAACCCGGTCGTCAGCATCGGCACGATTCTGGGCGTCGCGGGTATCCGGGAAGCGGTGTCGGCGACGTCGGCAGTTGTGGTGGGGGTATCGCCGATCATCGGCGGGTCGCCCGTTCGGGGAATGGCTGATGCCTGCTTGCCCGCAATCGGCGTCGAGGTCAGCGCCGAGGGCGTGGGGGGGG
>JALYIL010000129.1 GCA_030775825.1 Actinomycetota bacterium | reverse complement strand
GTGCGTGGCCTCGGCGCTGCGGAGCCCGCACCCAACGAAACCGCCGAGCCGAGCGCCGACCCGCTCGAGGGTGTCGATACCGACGCCGCGTTTGCCGCGATGATCGCCGGCTGGCACGTCGACACCGTGACCGCTGTGCGGGACGCGGAGCGGCAACTTCGCCAGGAAGATGCCGCCTGGCGCGAGCAGTTGGTGCGCCCCGCGGTCGAGGAGCCAGTGTGGCTCGACGAGGACCATTACACGCCGCCGCCACCACCGCCGCTGCCCCGCTTGGCGGCGCCGACGCTGGGTGGCATCGCCTTGCTGGCCGCGTCGGTCCTGCTGCTCAGCCTGGGCGGCGTGCTCGGCCTCGCCACTGATCTGACGATGTTCCTCGGCGTGGCCGGCGTACTCGTCGGATCGTGGATCCTGATCATGCGGCTTCGCGATCGGCCGGATGAGGACGACGACGACGGGGCCGTGATCTAACACGCCGCGAGCAGCTCAGCTCGACGCGGTGATGAGGCAACCGCCTGAGAACGTTTGCCGACACGACACGCCACAATGCCTGCGTTGTCATCTTTGGTCCGGAACCTCGGACGTGGAGGTGGTCCACGTGAACGCGGAAGGTCCGACCGATGCTCAGACGGTCTTCACCCTGTGGTGTCGACTGACCGGCACCGACCCTGACGATTTCAGCCCCGACGAGAAGCTCGCGTTCCTGGCCCGTCCGCAGGTTCCTGAGCTTGCCAGCACCCCCTACGAAGTCCTCCTGGACGCCGGTATCGCGTCAGCTCGGCACGCGACGCTGCCCCTCGAGCGGTGGCTCGGCGCGGTTGGGACCCTCCGCTCAGTCAATACGTGACCTCCGGTAAGCGAGCGTCTCGCGCGAATCGCCTCTCACGCCTGATCGGGTGAGAGGTCCAGCTCGACCAGGACCGGCCGATGATCGCTCGCGATCCGTACGTCAGGATGATCGAGGACTCGAGCCGAGCGGACCCGGAAGCCACTATCGGCAAAGATCCCGTCGATTGTCTGGCGCGGCCTGCGAGCGGTCGAAGTGAGGATCGACCCCACGCCGGCCACCGCTAGAGCGTCGGTGCGGCCTCTCGATAGCGCAGCCCACGACGCCGAGTCGGGTTGATCGTTGACGTCGGCGGCGACGATCACGGGGACACCGTCGGGAACGTTTTTCGCGATCGCCATGTGCAACTCGTCGATGTGCCGAAGGCGAGGCTCAGCCCGGAGATCGAGATGGGTCACGGCGACCGCGAAACTCACACCCTGCAGGCGGAGCACGGCGATCGCTGTTCCTCGCTGGTGCAGCCGCGGATCCTTGCTGAAGAGCACATCGACGGTACGGGTCACGTCCACGCCGAGCGTCGACATGATCAGGTTGGCACCGGCCGGGCGCCCGCCACCGACCACGACGAGTCCGCTGGTGCGTGCCAGGGCCGCGCAGGTCGAGCGCCACCGAAGCAGTCGCGGCGCCTCCTGCACGCAGACGAGGTGCGCGTCGGCCGAACGGATGACGCGGGCGAGCGCCGTACGGTCATCTCGCATCGAGCGGATGTTGTATGAGAGCAGTCGCAGGGTAGGCACGGTGTTCAGCCTTCCGCACTCATCCGCGCCAGGTCTGCGGCGCCGATCAGGCCGGCATCGGGACCCAGGCCCGCGACCGTGACCGTCGCCACCGGGCGGAAGCCCCGCCCGGTGAGCGTATGCGCGAACTCCTCTCGCGCTGGGCGAAGCAGTAGCTCGCCGGCTTCAGAGACTCCGCCACCAATGATGAAGATCGAGGGGTCGAGAACCGCTGCCACGTTGGCCAGACCCCGACCGAGCCAGCGGCCCATCGTGGTGCAGATGGAGGAGGCGGCCGGATCCCCCTCCGCCGCCGCCGTCGTCACGACCGGCCCGTCGATGGCTTCGACCGAACCAGCAAGGGCGAGCAACCGCGCCGCCGCCGCGGGCGACTCGGCGACTAACTCCCGCGCATCCCTGGCCAGCGCACGCCCGGAGGCATACATCTCCCAGCAGCCCCGGTTACCACAGGCGCACAGCCGTCCCTCCGGCACCAGCGTCATGTGGCCGTACTCGCAGGCGATGCCGAATGCTCCCCGAAACACCGTCCCGTCGACCACCAGGCCACCCCCGATCCCGGTGCCCAACGTCACGCAGACCACGACGCGCTCACCACGAGCCGAGCCGAACCGGTATTCGGCCCACGCCGCGGCATTGCCGTCGTTCTCGACGATCACCGGCAGGCGGATGCGCCCGGTCAAACCTTGCCGGAGCGGCTCATTGCGCCAAGCCAGATGCGGTGAGAACAGAACCGTTGCCCGGTCGTTGGCAATCCACCCTGCAGCACCGATGCCCACCGCGGCGACATCGTGGCGGCCTGCCAGCTCGTTCACGATCTCGACGATGATCTGCTCGGTCTCCTCGATGTCGTGGCCGGGCGTCGGCCGTCGCTGACGGTCGATCACGTGACCCTCGACGTCGACCACACCACCGGAAACTTTGGTGCCGCCGATATCGACACCGATGGCGAGTGGCACCCCTACGCCTCATCCGACAAGTTGATGCGCTGCACGCGGGGCCGGGCAGGTGCAGTTGAATGGCCGTGCTGGCCGGGATTGTTGGCCGCGCCGGCGGCGGCGGCGAGCAGCGCGCGCAATGCCGAGACCACGGCGCTACCGGCCTCGCTCACGCGCGCGGTGACTTCGGGGCGCTCGCCTCGCAAGGCAGCAGCGAATTGGCACAGCGGGCACCACAGGCAATCGCTTGGTGGGTGCTCGGAGTCCTGGCCGAAGGCGCGCCGGGCCCAGTCCTGGACGGAAGACATTAACCGCAGCGTCTCCTCTGCCAGTGGGCTCGTCGGCTCGTCAAGGTGTTCAGTCACGGGGTCTCCCGCTGGGCGCGAGCCGACGGCCACGGGGCTGGAACTGGCAGGAAGCGCACCCGCAACTCGGTTCCGTCAAATTCTCCTCCAACGACCTCACACCGCCGCAGCACACTTGGCAGCGACAGCACGCGCCGGTGACCGGCGACCGTCACGACGAGATCATCGCCGGCACGCACGGCATCGACGGCCGACTTCGCCGCCAGCGGCAACGCCATGCGCAGGACGAATCCCTGGTCGGTGCTGTCGATGTGGAGCAGTTCACCGATCGGCGCCTCTGGTGCCGGATCCGCACCAGGACGCAACCCGTACAGCGCGTCGGCTACCTCGCGCAGCGCGCCGGGGCCCACCGGCTCGGCCGCGCGATACGGCAATTCCCGCACCGGCACCCCGGCAAACGACTCCCGAATGCTTGCCAGTTGCCCCTGCTGGGCGCGCGCCCACCCCTGGCGCCACGCGTCGTCTCCGGCTGGAAACACGCGGTTGGCGACAACGAGATCGACGTAGTACCCGTAGAGGGACAGCGCCGTAAAGGTGCGGCGCGCCTCAGCCACCACGACCGACTCCGGGGTGAGCACGAGCCGCACGGTGGTGATCGCGGGGTCACCGAGCAGCCCCCGCACGGCGGCCAAGTCGTCGTTGAGCCGCAGCAAGGCATCGAAGATGTCGTCCGGCGGAATGACATCGGAGCGACCGAGCACCGCAGCTAGCGGGCGCATCCCTCGGGCGAGGCGGCGCTGGGCCGGAAAGACCTTCTGCAGATACCACGACAGCGCCTCCGGCAACGCGAGCAGGCGCAGCGTCTCGGCTGTCGGAGCGCAGTCGACAACGAGCACGTCCCAGTCTCCAGCCAGTGCCATATCCCTCACGGCCAGCAGCGCGAGCACTTCCTCCACACCGGGGAGCATGGTGAGCTCGTCGGCGGTGATCGGGTCGACGCCACTGCGCGAGAGCATGTCGACCAAGAAGCCTTGCACCTCGCGCCACGCGGCCTCGAATCTCAGCTGGGTGTCAACCTGGACGGCCCACAGGCCCGGCGCCACCTCGCTCGGCTCTCCGCTCAGCGACATGCCCAGGGCGTCGCCGACTGAGTGGGCAACATCGGTCGATAACAGCAAGGTCTTCATGCCGCGGTCGGCCAGACGAAGCGCGGTTGCCGATGCAGTCGTCGTCTTTCCCACCCCGCCCTTGCCGGTGAACAGGATGATCCTCACGCGTCGACCGATTCGACGCGTTTCTTCAGGGCCTTGAGCGCCGTGTCCATCACGACACGTTCGGCCTTGCGTTTGAGCAGTCCGAGCATCGGAATGGCGAGGTCGACGGTGAGCGTGTAGGTGACCTCGGTCCGCTGAGCATCCAGGGCGACCAACACGTAGGAACCGGTCTGGGCGCGCATCATCTGTCCCTTGACGAGCTCCCAATCGACCCGTTCCGCCCCCGACCACTGGTAGACGAGCTCGTACTGGTCCCGAATCACGCCCGCATCGAGCGTGAACGCGACGCGCTTAGCGCGGGCGTCGGGGCCGTTTTCGATGACCTCGGCCCGCTTCACCGAGCCAGTCCATGCCGGATAGTTCCCGAAATCGGCGATGACCGCCATGATCGCCGACGGCACGGCATCGATCACGATCGACTGCGTCGACTGCTCGGCCATTCCGCAGAGGCTACCGGGCCAACTCTGATCTGACCGCCTCCACGCCAGCGCGGGTAACGGCGGCCACACGGGCGTTCAGAGGCCGCCAGATGCCGAAATCCGGGCGATCCGCCCGGGGTCGAGTTCGTCGGCCACAGCCCACAGAACCTGCTTCGCCTGCCGTCGGTACTGGTCTACGGCCCGCATCGCTCGGCGTCGGCTCGTGCGGTGCGAATCGGGCGCATCCAAGCGGAGGAAGTAATGGGCGACCACGCCATCATGGGCGGCCTCCAGCCAGAGCTCCATCGAACCGACGTAGCCGGCGGCTGAGCCTCGAACGATCCACCGCACTCCTTTGTCCCCTCGCCACTCGTGCAGCGTGAGGTCGAGATCTGGCCACCAGCGCTGCCAGTTCGAGGGCTCCGCAACGACCGCGGCGACCACCGACGGGCGGGCGCTGATCCACGTCGAATCGACGACGTCGATGGCTGGCACGGCGCCCAGCGTCGCACGTGCTCCGGGTCTCGGTCGCGCCGGGGGGAACGACGAGCTACGGTTTGCCACAGCCATAGGCCTGACCCTCCGGGATGGGGCCAATGGGTGAATCCCGCCAGAAAGGACCCCGGACGAGTGCGCGAGCTACACGTCGCCAGCAACGTCACGACCCTCACCGAGACCAACACCGCGGATTTCGTGTTCGCGAACGCGGCCAACCGCCCAGAGCATGTGGCCTTGCGCCGCCGGGTCGACGGGGCCTGGACCGAGGTCACAGCCGCCGTCTTCGCCGCAGAGGTCTCCGAATTGGCCAAAGGCCTGATCGTCGCCGGGATACAACCCGGCGATCGGGTGGCCGTGATGAGCAAGACTCGCTATGAGTGGACTCTCGCTGACATGGCGCTGTTCACCGTCGGCGCGATTGTGGTGCCGATCTACGAGACCTCCAGCGCGGAGCAGGTCGAATGGATTCTCTCCGACTCCGGCGCCAAGGCAGCGTTCGTCGAGACCGGGGAGCACCACGCAACCGTCGAGGCGGCGCGGGTCCACACACCCGAGCTGCTCGATGTGTGGCAGTTCGAGGGCAACGGACTCCGGGCGCTGATCGAAGGCGGTCGCGACATCACCGATGACGAACTCACCAAGCGCCGTGAGTCCGTCGGACACGATGACGTCGCATCCATCATCTATACCTCGGGCACCACGGGGCGCCCCAAGGGATGCCAGCTCAATCACCGCAGCTTCATCACCGAGGTCGTCGAGTTGCGCGATGGTCTGCACGACCTGTTCAACGAGAACACTTCGACCCTGCTCTTCCTGCCCATCGCACACGTCTTCGGCAGAGCAATCGAGGTAGGGGCACTGGCGGCCGGGTGCACGCTCGGTCACACGCCGGACGTGAAGAACCTGATGGACGATCTCGCCGAGTTCAAGCCGACGTTCGTGCTTGCTGTGCCGCGGGTGTTCGAGAAGGTCTACAACACCGCGAAGCAACGCGCGCACGGTTCAGGCAAGGGTCAGATCTTCGATCGCGCCGAGGCGGTGGCCATCGCCTACTCCGAAGCCACTTCGGCGAACAGCCGCGCGCCGTTGCAGCTGAAGTTGCAGCATGCTCTGTTCGACAAACTCGTGTACGGAAAGCTTCGCGCCGCACTCGGCGGCAACTGTGTGGCGGCCGTGTCCGGTGGCGCGCCCCTCGGCGCCCGGCTCGGGCACTTCTTCCGCGGCGTCGGCGTCACGATCTATGAAGGTTACGGGCTGACGGAAACGACAGCTGGCGTCACGGTCAACCGCCCCGACGCGTTGAAGGTCGGCACGGTGGGGCGGCCGGTTGGCGGCGTGAGCGTGCGCATTGGCGACGACGGCGAATTGTTGTTCCGTTCGCCGCTGGTCTTCAAGGGCTACTGGAACAACGAGGACGCGACGCACGAGACTCTCGATTCCGATGGCTGGTTCCACAGCGGGGACATCGGTGAGATCGACGAGGAGGGCTTCGTCCGCATCACCGGCCGCAAGAAGGAGCTCATTGTCACCGCAGGCGGAAAGAACGTCGCCCCGGCCGTACTCGAGGATCGAGTTCGGGGCCATTGGCTGGTGAGTCAGTGCCTGGTGGTCGGTGATCAGAAACCGTTCATTGCAGCACTTGTCACGATCGACCCCGAATCGTTCCCGCGCTGGTTGACCGAGCACGGGAAGGACGCCTCGACCGAAATCGCTGACGTCGTCGACGACGAGCAGTTGCGGGCCGAGATCCAAACGGCCATAGACGACGCGAACAAGGCCGTCTCCAAGGCGGAGTCCATCCGCAAGTTCACGATCCTCGCCAACGACTGGACCGAGCTCGGTGGCCAGCTCACCCCTTCGCTGAAGCTCAAGCGCAATGTCGTGCAGAACGAATGCGCAGATCAGATCGCGGCGCTCTACAGCGGCAGCAAGCCCGGGTAGCCGCCGATCAGGCCTGGAGCAGCGCGGTGAGGCGCTCGGCGAGGACCTCCCAGCGCCACTCTCTCTCGACCCAGGACCGCCCGGCGGCACCCAGCTGCGCCCGCAACGGGGCGTTCTCGAGCAGCTCGACGAGCCGGCCAACGAGCGCGTTCTGGTCCGCTCCCCCGACGACATAGCCCGTTTCGCCTTCGCGGACCGCGTCCGGCGCGCCGCCCGAGTCGCCCGCGACGACGGGCAGCCCTACCGCGGACGCCTCGAGGTACACGATTCCGAGACCCTCGACGTCCATGCCGCCGCGACGCGTTCTGCATGGCATGGCGAACACATCGGCGGCGGCGTAGTGCGCCGGCAACTCCGCATCCTCGACGGCCCCGGTGATGACGACATGCTCAGCAACACCAAGCCGACGGGTCATCTCGATCAGCTCGTCGTGGTACGGACCCGAGCCGACGAGTAGCAGGGCTGCGTCGGGGATGGCACGGCGCACGGCGGGAAGCGCGCGGATGAGACTGTCCTGCCCCTTCCGAGCGACCAGTCGAGACACGCACACGATTACCGGCCGGTCGCCGAGCCCATGCCGCACACGCACGACCGACCCGTCAACGTCCGGCCGAAACGTCTCGACGTCGACTCCAGGTGTTAACCGCCGAAGGTCAGCCTGCTTGCCGAACGCCGATTGAACGCGAACCCGCGTGTACTCGCCGAGGTAGGTAACGACATCGCAGGACGTCCCGATCCGGTGCAGCGCCTGTCGACCTCCTGGAAGCTTTGCCCAGGCGACCTCGTGTCCGTGTGTGCTCGCCACGACCCGCTGCGCTCCTGCCCGCCGCAGCGCCGGTGCCAGGAGCCCCAACGGCGCGGACGCCCCGAACCAGACGGCCGAGCAGCCGTGCTGACGCAAGGCATCCAGGATTCGAGACCTCGCCGCAGGCGTCGGAAGCAGCAGGCCGGTCGGATGACGAAGCACTGGAAACGGCGAGGCCTCGTCGAATTCTGCTGAGCCCTTGTGGTCGGAGGCGTAGACCACGACAGAGCCGGTCGGCTGTCGTACGGCCAACCCGTGCACGAACGATTGAATCCCGCCCCGGCGGGGTGGGAAGTCATTGGTGACGATCAGGGTGCGCCTCATGACAGCTGCGCGGTGAGGTAGGTGCGCCATTGACTGATGAACGCCGTCGTTGACTCGTGCAGCACCGCTTGAATCGCCGATGCCACGGCTGTTTCCCCGATCTGGTTGCTCTGGCCGACCATCCGGTAGAGCCGGGTTAGTCCCGATTGCCCGGCGCGAGCCGCGATCAGCCGGCAGGCCAGCCACGATTGCTCGTAGACCGCCGCGACGCGGGTGCTCGAGGCGAAGTCCGTGGTGGTGGGCAGCGCTGCCGGGAGTGTCCCTTTGGCCACCTCGGCAGCCAATTCCGCGGCCGCGACCCGTACCGGCTGGCCGCTGCCGAGGTTACCGACGAACTCCGCGTAGCCCTCGATGAGCCAACGTGGGGTGTCAACCGTCGTACTGGCGGCCGTTGCCACATGGGTTATCTCGTGCTGGAGGACTATTCGGCGCCCAAGCGGGGTCAGCACGCCGAGAGCCGCCCCGTTGATGATCACGCGCGCCCCGGCGCCGCCGCCGGTAGCGGCGTCAGGGGACTCGAACACGGTTTCAGCAGCAACGTCAGCAATCGGCGCCCCGGTGCCACCTGGCTGGTCGCTCTGGCCCGTCAAAGCCACGAATTCAGCCGAGGACGACGGCAGAACAAGCGCGACGACGCGGTCCCAGTTGTTGCCCCAGACCGCAGCGACGCGTGATACCGCCGCGTCGACCTCCGAGCTCAGTTGGGTCAGCAGGAGGGCAGCTGACGGTGGTCCGAGAACCAAGCTGGCCCCTGTCCGCACGCTGATCACTGGTCCGAAGTCCCACGGACCCCGCCAGCTCTGGCCACCGAGGCCGGAAAGGTCGGTGTCACTGGCCACGTACACGCGGCCGTTGCGCCGGACGAAGGTCCACCACAGGTCGTGCGACACCGGTGATTGATCTACGGCGTCGATCGCGTACGCGATCGAGACGTGCACGATCGTTGTCGATGCCCCCAGCCGGGCGGCGGCAGACTTCACGACCGAAAGGTCCGTCACTGGGGAGTTCACCGAATAGACCCAGCTGCGGAGGGGAATGTGTGACAAGGAGTCGATCTCAGCTGCTTGCGCGGCTCGGTACGCGTCAGCGGCTGGGCTGGGATCGATGTCGGCCATGAACGCCGTCACGGAGTGGTTCCGGACCGCGGCGGAATGGCGCTGCAGCAACGTCGTCACCTCGGCAACGGTCGGCGCTTCAGCGCCGGACCCGTATGACGGTGCGCCGTTCGAAGCACGCGTACCCGTGCACGACGCGAGGAACATCACCGATGTCAGCAGGGCTGCCAGGCCAGCCACCAGGCCGGTGACGGCACGGCGGGCTTGACCGAGCGGATGGTTCAGCCCACGCGCCTGGCGCCGCTGTAATCCGCGCTGAACAGGCTCAGTGGTGTAACCAGGACGTTCTGGCCTTCGGTCGGGGCGGACACCATGAGACCGCCGCCGATGTAAATCGTCACGTGACTGGGCGAGGGACCGTAGAAGAACAGGAGGTCGCCCGGCAGCAGTTGGGTGATGCCGACCGGTTGACCGATGCTGAACTGCGCCTCCGATGAGTGGGGAAGACTGACGCCAGCCGCAGCCCACGACGCCATGGTAAGCCCCGAGCAGTCATAGGAGCCGGGACCGGATGCGCCCCACACGTAGGGTTTGCCAACCTGGGCGAGAGCGAACCTGACCGCCGTGATGGCCGCCTTTGACGCCGCTGTGGCCGTGAGGTTCGAGGTGAGGGTGGTTGCCGGGGCGCCGGTGAAGGACGGCGACGTAGCTTGCTGATACGCAGCGCGCTGGCTGAACGTCAACGAAGCCAGCAGGCTGAGTTGCTGGTTCACCCGCGCCTGTACGGTCTCGCGCAGCTTCGAGATCGAGACGAGCTTGGCCGCTGCGCGGTTGAACAGGTCCATCGCGGCGCGACGCGAGGCGTCGGCAGCCGCCTTGTCCTTGCTCACCTGGGATATGACCTTCGCCGAGTTCGATGACATAGCCTGCAGGGTCTGAAGGTCGTCGAGGCACCGCTGACCGCTCGTGCAGGAAAGCAACGCCCCGGCGGTGCTGAAGGCGCCGTTCTCATATTCGGACGTGGCTATCGCCGCGACTAGCGTGTTTGCCTGGTCGAGAGTTGCCTGGGCCGCCTGCGCCGCCTTCGCCGCCTTTTCCGAGGCGCGCTGCGTGGCTTGCACGTCGATCTGCGCGTGATCGAACTGCTCGATCAGCTGGGTGTTCTGCAACGCCAGAGCACTCAGCTGCTGCTGGACCGAACCCACCGTCGGCGGGCTGGGAGCCTCGGGGGCGGCAAAGGCGGCAGGAATGAGCAGAAGGACGGCGCTGAGGGCCGCCGGGGCGACGACACCGAGCTTGATGCAACGTGAGAGTCGAATCGCCACGGTTGGCGGAACTCCATTCTTCCTGGTCCGCCTACCGAGTTAGCTGACGGGTTCGGGCCGGAAGAAGCCCTACGGCACAAGCACCCCCACCGAGGCCGGCGGGAACGCCAGTGCCGATTCACCCCAGGGGAGCTGCTTGGGTCCCCGGTTCGCCGCGATGCCGACCCGCGCTGTGCGGATCGCCGTCGCGTCTAGCGATTCGGCGGTGACCTCGGTGACTGCCGGTGCGGCGGTCTAGCTGCCGAAGGTCTCGGAAAGGTTACGACGCCCGTCCGTGAGGTGCAAGCGGGGGGTCGCATTGGCGACAAAACCAATGTCTGTCCAACTGACATTGCGGACTGCGGGCAGCCAACACGGAGCGACAGGACATTTCGCCCGAGCCAGACCGGCCCCCGGCGGTCATGCGATACCGCGCTCGCCGAAGGACGCCGCGTGGACGAGCCGCAGCGGCGGAAGGAGGCCGGCTGCCGCGAGGCTTACGACGGCCGCCTGCTCGTCATCGTCGAGGTCCACCGGCTGCGGAGGGTTTCTCAGGGTGGGATTGTTCAGAATCACCGTGACCACGCAGTCGGGGCAGGCGGCACCCCGCACGCTGCACGTGTCGCATTCGATCAGCATTCCAGCCTCCTCGTGAGCATCACCAACCGTCGATCCGGACGCTAGATCGGCCCCCCGACAGTTTCGTGGCGCTCCGCCGCGCCGGGTGAGGAAGACCGCGGACGGGAGCCCACGCGCCCGAACGCAGTAGGCGGTCCCAACCTGCGCGGCGGAGGTGACGACTGCCGTGTGGCTTCGGTGAGCACCGGAGGATCCTCGGCTCCTCTCGCCAGGTGAGGTTCCGGCGATAGCGCGGCGCGGCGAGCGGTTTTCGTCAGACCACCGGCCTAGCTTGCGAACCATGTCGACAGCGCAATGGATTCAGACCTCGTTGGATGAGCTGTCTGAACCTTTGCGCGAAATCACGTTTACCGTCGTCGACCTCGAGACGACTGGCGGATCGTCCGCGGCCGACGCGATCACCGAGGTCGGGGCCGTGCGCGTCTGCGGTGGGCAGGTGCTCGGTGAGTTCCAAACGCTCGTCGATCCCGAGGTCGCTATCAGCCCGTTCGTGAGTGTGCTCACCGGCATCACCGACTCGATGGTTCGCGGGCGCCCGCCGATCGCCGCCGTGGTGCCGTCGTTCCTCGAATTCGCTCGCGGCAGCGTGCTCGTGGCCCATAACGCGCCCTTCGACGTTGGGTTCTTGCGTGCCGCTTGCGCGATGCACGACATCGCGTGGCCAGGCTTCGCCGTCGTCGACACGGCGACCCTGGCTCGCCGCGTGCTGAGCCGCGACGAGGTCCGCAACTGCAAACTCTCCACGCTCGCCGTGTTCTTTGGAGCTGAGACCGCGCCGAACCACCGCGCGCTGTCCGACGCCCGTGCCACGGTGGACGTTCTGCATGGCCTGATCGGCCGCCTGGGCAGCCTCGGCGTGCAGTCGCTGCCGGAATTGCGGTCGTTCACCGCCCAGGTATCGGACGCCCAGCGTCGCAAGCGCCATCTTGCTGACGACATGCCCTCGCGCCCAGGCGTGTACATCTTCCGTGACGCACGGGGGGCACCGCTGTACGTCGGGACCAGCCGAAATTTGCGCAGCCGGGTGCGGCAGTACTTCGTCGCCAGCGAGACTCGCTCACGGATGGGCGAGATGATCGCTCTGGCCGACCGTGTCGACGCAATCGAATGTGCGCACGCACTCGAAGCGCAGGTGCGCGAGCTCCGCCTTATCGCGGCGCACAAACCGCGCTACAACCGTCGCTCGAAGTACCCCGAACGATCCGTCTGGCTGAAGCTCACTGTCGAGGCGTTTCCCCGTCTGTCCATCGTCCGCGAGATCCGGTCCGACGGCGCAGCGTACTTGGGTCCATTGCGATCTCAACGGCAGGCAGAGACGGTCCGCGATGTAATCCACGATGCGGTGCCGCTACGCCAATGCAGCGACCGCCTGTCGGTGCGGCGTGCGGTTCGCGCCGCCTGCGCCCTCGCCGGGATCGGCCGCTGCGCTGCTCCGTGCGAGGGCGGTATGACGCAGCAGGCGTATCGCAGCCTCGCCGACCGGGTTGTCGGCGCATGGGTGGGTGACGTGCGCCCACTGGTCGAACCGCTGCAACGTCGGCTTGCCGAGTTGTCGGCCCAGCAGAGGTATGAACAGGCTGCGACGGTGCGCGACCGCATCGCCACCGTGGTTCGGGCCTGCGCCCGCATGCAGCGCCTGTCCGGCCTGCGCTGCGTCGAGGAGATGGTTGCCGCGCGTCCGGACGGGTCGGGAGGCTGGGAACTGTCGGTCATACGGTCAGGTCGGCTCGCAGCGTCTGGGCTTGCCGAGCGCGGTGTGCCCCCGTGGCCGGTCATCGACGCGCTCGTCGCCACGGCTGACTCGGTAGACCCGAATCACACCGCGCTCGCTGAGGAGAGCGAGTGCATCCTGCGCTGGTTGGAGGAGCCGGGCACGCGCCTGATCCGGACATCGCATCCGTGGGCGATGCCCGCGAATGGCGCGGGTGGACTGCGCGCCTTCCTGGGCTCGGGTGCTTGCGGCTCTGGTGGTCGTGGTGGTGCCAGCGCCGGTGCGGCCACCGAACCCTTCGCCGAGCGCCGACGGCTGCCCGTGGTCTCTCGCCCGACGCGGGCATCAGCATGAATGGGCCGCTTCGCCAGGCCAATACGAACACCCCGCGCGGGCCAGCCGCGTGGCCCGGTCGCCTACCATGACGACATGATCACAGCGATCGTGATGGTGAGCGTCGAATCCAACCAGATCCCGGAGCTTGCGCAGGCCATCGCCGACCTCGAGGGCGTCAGCGAGGTCTACTCCGTTGCCGGCGACGTCGATCTCATCGCCATCGTGCGCGTTCGCGAGTTCGTCCAGATCGCCGAGGTCATCGCGGGCCGGTTGTCCAAGGTCCCGGGCGTCCTGCACACCGACACCCACATCGCTTTCCGGGCATACTCCCGCCACGATCTGGAAGGCGCCTTCTCGATCGGGTACAGCTCTTCGGATTGACCGCCCGGCTAGAGGCACGCCAGGCACGGCGCTCTCGCGGTCAGCCGCGGCGGTCGAGTTGGGCGAGCCATTCGTTGTAGGACGCGCGGGCGTCGTCGTCGTCGTCGAACGTTTCCGTTGTCGAGTTGGCGACCTCAGCCCCGGTGTTGCCCGCGAATGTCGCCCTGCGGGCCTGCTCGAGCCATCCTGGCTCGTCTCCGGCGCGATCACCGGCCTGGCGCAGCCAGTTTATTACGAGCACGATCATCACGGCAGCCATGATGCCGTCGCCTCCGAACCACATGATCGCTCCGCCGGTGCGCGTATCCGACAGCGGTTCGACGTGCAGCTCCGGTGAAGTGAGCATCGCTACCGCGTGCGTGCCTTGGAGCAACACAACACCCGTGAAGGTGTCGACAGCCATCGCGACGGCGAGCAGCAGCCACCGAGCTGGTGAGGCCAGCCGCCAGCGCAGCGGCTCGTCCCCGATGATAAGGGCGAAGAACTGGCATCCGACCAGGACATAGATGAGGTGCTCGAGCTGACCGGCCCAGGTGTTGCGCATGATGGTGTCCATCAGCCCGGTCAGGTGAGTGCCCACGATCACCGCCGTGTAGGACGCCAGCGCCACAGGCGGAGCGGTCAAGGTCGAGATGACCCGTCCGCGGACAATTCGTTCGAGGTGCTCACGGCGCGGTTGCGTAGTGGCCGCCAGCGCGAGTGTCAGCGGGCGGCCACCGACGAGCAAGGCCGGGGCGAGCATTACCAACGCGAGGTGACCGGTCATGTGCGCGGTGAATAGCACCTGGTCATATACCGCGATGCTTCCGTTGGTGGCGAATGCGCACACCCCGAGCCCGAACATGAACAGCGTGGTCCGACCAATCGGCCAGCGGGCCCCGGGATGCCGAATCGGCACCAGGGCAGCACCCGTGAGGTACCACGTGCCGACGAGCACCAGCAGCGCCAACGCAACCGCGTCGAGCTGCCATGCCCTGATCAGGGCCGCGCCGAACAGCGGCCGAAGCGTCCCGCTCCCGGCGCGTGCCAGCGCGTTGGCGTCATCGTGCATCCCGGCCATACCGGAGGGCGTCGAAGGCCCGACACGGTGCAGGTAATGCCAGACTGCGACGCCGAGCGCGACGAACACGGCACCGGCGACCGACCAGCTGAGCACAGCGAGGCGCGGCACTCGGGTCGAATCGGGCGAGGCGCTCGGCGACTGCGATGTGGCGCTCACCGTTCCAGTGTCCCTCGCGACCGGTTCAGCTGGGCTGGCGGGCGCGCTTGCCTGCCTCGATCCAGCGCTCGAGCAGATCGGCTGCCGCCCCACTGTCGATCGCGGCAGTCGCCGACTGGAGTCCGCGGGCCAGGTTCGTCTCTAGATCGTCGACCTTCAGGCCGTCGAAGGCCGCGATCGCAGCGGCGGCGTTGAGCAACACCGCGTCGCGAACGCCCTCGCCGCGCCCGGCGAGCACCTCGCGGACCACAGCGGCGTTATGGACCCGATCGCCGCCGCGCAGTGCACTCGCGGGCACGGCAGCGATCCCGAGCGAGACAGGGTTCAGGGTGGCCTCGGTCACGGTGCCGTCGGTGACGACCCATACGCTCGACGTGCTCGTGGTGGTCAACTCGTCCAAGCCGTCATCGCCCCGGAAGACCAGGGCGCAGTCCCCCCGCCGCGCGAGGATCGCCGCCATCACCGGCGCCATCACCCGGTCCGCACAGCCAATCGCCGAGGCTCGCACACGCGCTGGATTCGTCAACGGGCCCAGAAAGTTGAAGAACGTCGGCACCCCGAGTTCCCGGCGCGGCCCACCTGCGTGTCGCATCCCCGCGTGGAACAGCGGGGCGAAACAGAATCCGATCCCGACCTCCGCGACCGTTGCCGCTACGCCGGCCGGCGGCAGGTCGATCGCCACACCGAGCGCTTCCAGGACGTCCGCGGTGCCGCATATCGACGAGGACGCCCGGTTGCCATGCTTGACGACCTGCCGTCCCGAGCCGGCCACGACCAGGGCCGCCATCGTGGAGATGTTGACGGTTTGCGCCCGATCGGCGCCGGTCCCGACAACGTCCACCGACCGGCCGCCCACGTCAAGGGGGGCTGCGCGGGCGAGCATCGTGTGGACCAGGCCCTCGATCTCGTCGGGAGTTTCTCCTTTCGCGCGCAATAGAACCGCGAATGACGCCAGCTGGGCCGCAGTCGCTTCGCCGGCCATGATCTCGTCCATGGCCCATGCGGTATCTGCAGTCGACAGCGCCTGACGATTCATCAGTGCGGTGAGCAGGGCCGGCCAAGATCGCTCGGAGGCAGTGAGGTTCACGACCGCTCAGCGGACGACTGGAATGCCGGTGTTTCGGCGGCGCAGCTGTTCGGCAACCACGCCTGCGGCATTGACCGGGTCCAGCGGCTGAGCGATCACCGCGTCCGCGAGTGACCAGCTAGCCAGCCAGCCGTCCTGCTTTCGCGCGATGAGCACGATGATGGGCGGGCAGTCGGCGATTTCGTACTTGAACTGTCGGGCCAGGCCGGCCCCGCCCGTCGGCTGCGCCTCGCCGTCGAGAATGACCAGGTCCAGGCCGCCCTCGTCAAGCTGCTCGATGACTTGCGCGTTCGTCGCGCATTCGACCCAGTCGATGCGGGCCGAGTCCGGTGCCGGCCGGCGCCCCACCGCGGTGCGTACCTGGGCTCGCACGTCGGCAGAGTTGCTGTAGACAACAACGGTCGCCCGATCGGTCCCTGCGCCAGTCATGACCCGAATCGTATCCACGTCGCGCGACCCCCTTTGCCGCGGCCGATACGACCCTCTCAGCGACGCGCAACACGACCCCCACCCCGACGCGGTTCCCAGCTCTGGACAGGACATAATGCGTTGGTGACTTCGACAGCCGCCGCGCCCAGCTTCGAGTCGAGCAAGGTGCACTCGCTGACGCGCCCGAACATCGTCAGCGTGGGCACCATCGTGTGGCTCTCCAGCGAGCTGATGTTCTTCGCCGGGCTGTTTGCCATGTACTTCACCGTGCGGTCGGTGCACCCCGGTGACTGGCCGATGCGGCTGCCTCTGGACGGTGGTGTTCACGCCGGCGGTGACATCAAACTGAGCCTGTCGTACGCGACGCCCTTCACCGTGATTCTCGTGGCCTCCAGCTTCACCTGCCAATGGGGCGTATTCGCTGCGGAGAAGGGCGATGTCTTCAAGCTGCGCCGGTGGTTCACCCTGACGTTCTTCCTCGGACTCCTCTTCGTCCTGGGGCAGGCCAACGAGTACCGGATGCAGGTACACGACGGAAACACGATTTCGCGCACCGGGTACGGCTCGGTCTTCTTCCTCACGACGGGTTTCCACGGTCTTCACGTCATCGGCGGTCTGATCGCCTTCATCCTGTTTCTGATCAGAACGACACTGGGAAAGTTCACTCCCGCACAAGCCACGGCGGCGATCGTGGTGTCGTACTACTGGCACTTCGTCGACGTGGTGTGGATCGGCCTGTTCGCGATGATCTACATCATCCGATGATCGATTCACCCGCACACCGAACCGACCGACACCGGACCGCGCCGACTCTGAAGGGACCTTCGTGAAGGACGACTTCGACGTCGACGACCCCGAGGCCAGCGGCGAGCTGTACTTCGAGCCGGCCGCCTCGGCCACTGGAGCCGAGCCCGGCCGGGCCCGGGGAGCCCCGGGCCGTGCAGAGCCGGGCGGCCGTCGTAGCCGCCGGCGCAGCCTCCGGAGGCGGATAGGGGCAACCGCGGTCCTGATCGCCGCCCTGGCTTCGATGGGCGGGGTCTACGCGGCGTTCGCGACCACTTCCGGGGCGAGCGACACCGCCAACAGCGCGCAGGACGTGGCAGCGGGAAGGCAGCTCTACGAAACCAGCTGCATCACCTGCCACGGCGCGAACCTGCAGGGGGTCACCAACCGCGGCGCCTCGCTGCTCGGGGTCGGTGGCGCCGCCGTGTACTTCCAGGTGAGCACCGGGCGAATGCCGCTGGCAGGACAGGCCGCCGACGCCGATCGGAAGACGGCCAAATTCACCGAAGCGCAGACTCAGCAGCTGGCTGCCTACGTCGAGTTCGTCGGCGGCGGGCCCGTCATCCCCCAGGGCACGCTTCGCGACAGCAACATCGCCGAAGGCGGAAACCTGTTCCGCCTCAATTGCGCGTCCTGTCACGGAACCACATTCAAGGGCGCGCCGCTTTCGGCCGGCAAGCAGGCCCCCTCGCTGAACCAGGCCACTGACAAGCAGATCTACAGCGCGATGCTTACTGGGCCTGAGAGCATGCCGATCTTCAGTGACAACCAGCTCACCCCGACCGAGAAGCGCCAGATCGTGAGCTACATCCAGACACTGAAGTCGTCCAAGGACCCCGGCGGCAACGGAATCGACCGCATCGGCCCGGTCTCGGAAGCGCTGGTGATCTGGGTTGGCGGCGTGGGCGCGTTGATGGTCGCCATCTTGTGGATCGGAGTGAAGAACCAGTGAGCGAGGTACGCGAGCGAGCCGGTGCGCACCCGAACACGAGCAGTCCGACCGTGGAAGAGCTTCAGGAGCTGACACCGGAAGAGGTGATGCTCGCCGGCGCCGAAGCCGACGGCGTCCACGTGGTCCATCGTCGCGACCGGTTCCCCATTCGTGGCACGAAGGCCGAGAAGCGGGCCGAACGCGGGGTCGCCGCGGCATTCATGATCTCGGCTCTAGCCGGAGTCGGCTTTATCGTGGCGTTCATAGCTTTGCCTTACCGCTGGCACCTGCCGGGCACGCCGCAGAACTTCCGGTTCTACACACCGGCGCTCGGTGGGTTGCTCGCGATCATGATGATCTTCATGGGCGTCGGCCTTGTGCTGTGGGCCAAATGGCTGATGCCTGAGGAAGAGGTGATCCAGGACCGCCACCAGGAGCCCTCTTCGGAGCAGGACAAGCTGATGACCCAGGCGACCCTCAGCGTCGGCCTGCAAGACACCGGATTGCCGCGCCGCTCCCTCATCCTTCGCTCGCTGGGGCTGGCTGGCGGGGCGATTGCGACGGTGCCCCTCGTAGCGCTCGTCGGAGGAATGATCAAAAAGCCCGGCAAGCAGCTCAACCACACGCTGTTCGCCCCGAACCCGACGCTCTTCCCGCCTACCGGGATGGTCCCGTTGGTCTACTCCGACTGGCGGCGGGTCAGCCCGGATGACATGCTTCCCGGCTCCATCGCCACCGTGTTTCCCGGTGTACGTGAGGACGGCCCTGACGGCAAGAACGGTGTGACCTCGGCCAGCTCACCGACCTTGATCATCCGGTTGTCGCCGGGTCAGACAGTGCAACCCCGCAAAGGTCAGGGCGGCTTCGGGTGGCCCGCCAAAGCGCCGGAGTTCGTGGCGTTTTCCAAGATCTGCACGCACGCCGGTTGCCCCGCTTCGCTCTACGAGTCGAAGACCTCGCGGCTGCTGTGCCCGTGCCACCAGTCGCAGTTCGAGGTTCTGCACGACGCCAAGCCGGTTTTCGGACCCGCTACCCGTAGCCTGCCCAAGCTGCCGATCGACGTGGAGATCGGCTCGGACGGCCGCCAGTACTTCATCGCCAGAGCCGATTATGATGAGCCGATCGGGCCCGCCTTCTGGGAGCGCGCATGACGACGACAGCCCCTGCGCGCCGGTCAAGCGAGCCGCGCACACCGCAGGGCAAGCTGGCCAAGTGGGCCGACGAGCGCCTCAACATTGCCGGCCCGATGCGAACTCAGCTGAACAAGGTCTTCCCGGACCACTGGTCGTTCATGATGGGCGAGATCGCCCTCTACTCCTTCATCATCCTGCTGCTCACCGGCACCTATCTGACGTTCTTCTTCGACCCGTCAATGGTCGACACCGTCTACCACGGCCGGTACGTGCCCATGCAGGGCATCACGATGTCGAGGGCATACGAATCCACCCTCAACATCAGCTTCGACGTTCGGGGCGGACTCGTGATCCGGCAGATCCACCACTGGGCAGCGTTGATGTTCCTGGCGGCCATGCTCATCCACATGTTCCGGGTCTTCTTCACCGGCGCGTTCCGCAAGCCCCGCGAACTCAACTGGCTGCTCGGTCTCGGTCTCATCGGCCTGAGCATCATCGAGGGCTTTGCCGGTTACAGCCTGCCCGACGACCTGCTCTCCGGAACCGGTCTGCGGATCGCGGACGCGATCATGTTGTCCATTCCGGTGGTGGGCACCTGGGTGTCCTTCCTCGTCTTCGGCGGTCCGTTCCCCGGTGACGTGATCATCGGCAGGTTCTACATCGCCCACGTCTTGCTGATTCCCGCGATTCTAGCCGCTCTCATCGGTGCGCACCTTGCCTTAATCGTCAGACAGAAGCACACCGAGTTCCCGGCCGCGGGCCGCACCGAGGACACAGTCACCGGAGAACGGGTCTTCCCCACCTACGCGGCCAAGGCGGGGGGGTTCTTCTTCATCGTCACCGGGGTCACCTGCGCGCTTGGTGGCCTGGCCCAGATCAACCCGGTGTGGTTGTTCGGCCCGTACAACCCGGCCCAGGTGTCCTCAGGCTCCCAGCCTGACTGGTACATGATGTTCCTCGACGGCTCCACCCGTCTGTTCCCATCCTGGGAGATCCGTCTGTGGGGACACACGCTTCCACCGCTGTTCTGGCCTACCGTCGTGCTGCCGGGCATCCTGTTCACCCTCGCCGGGGCCTATCCGTTCATTGAAGCCAAGATGACGAAGGACACCAAGGCGCACAACTTGCTGCAGCGCCCGCGCGACGTACCGGTGCGGACTTCGCTCGGGGCAATGGCGATCGCGTTCTACATGGTGCTGTTCCTCTCGGGCGGAAACGACATCATCGCCAAGGCGTTCAACATCTCCCTCAACGCGATGACCTGGGGTGGCCGCATTTTGCTGCTCCTGCTACCTCCACTGGCGTACCTGCTGACGTACCGGATCTGCCTGGGCCTGCAGCGTCACGACCGCGAGGTCCTCGAGCATGGCGTCGAGACGGGGATCATCCAGACCCTGCCGACGGGCGAGTTCATCGAGGTACACCAGCCGCTCGGCCCGGTCGACGAGCATGGGCACGGCAAGCTCAGCTATGCGGGCACTCCGGTGCCCAAGCGGATGAATCAGCTGGGGTCAACCTCGCCTGTGCGGCACATCCGTGGCTTCTTCTATCCCGTCACGGAGAAGCCCGAGATCCAAGCCGCCTTGGACGAGATCGAGTCGGCACAGGGCGACGAACACGGGACGCACGCTCAGCTCACCGACTGACGGATCGACCCTTCCCGCCGAGGAGCTGCTCATCCCGTGCGCGGCTCATTCTGGGGGCCGCATCCCCTAGCTACTTCGCCCTGAAAAGCGGTTCGTCGTTGTAGGGCCGGGTGTGGTGGTGGGGGCTGCGGCTGTGTGGTCTGTCGGTCGTGGTGACCGGGCGGTGTCGAGACTGGGTTGTCACTGGGTGAGGGCTC
>JALYIL010000128.1 GCA_030775825.1 Actinomycetota bacterium | reverse complement strand
GGCGAAGGGCGGCACGGCGCCTCCGGCGAAGGGCGGCACGGCGCCTCCGGCGAAGGGCGGCACGGCGCCTGACCCCGGATCAGCAGCCGGTCCGCTCAGAAGCGCGCCGGCTCCCGGTACTCGCCCCACATCGGTTTGAAGGCGTTGCAGATCTCGCCGAGGGTGGCCTCGGCACGCACCGCGTCGAGCATCGCCGGGACGGTGTTGCGATCAGCGGCAGCATCGGCGACCATCCGCGAGATCGCGGACTCGACGGCCGCCTCGTCGCGTGCTGCCCGGCGGGCCGCCAGGGCCGCGCGCTGCTCGAGCTCGACCTCGTGCGACACCCGCAGGATCTCCAGGTCGTCGCCGACGTCGCCGGTGAGCACGTTGACGCCGACTACGCGCTTGTCGCCCTTCTCCAGGGCGACCTGATACGTGAACGCCGAATCGGCGATCTCGCCGATGAACCAGCCATCTTCGATGCCCCGCAGCAGTCCAGCGGTGATGGTGCCGTCCCCACCAAGCGCCTTGATGCGTTCGAAGATCTTCTCCGCTTCGGCTTCCATCCGGTCGGTGAGGGCCTCGACGTACCAGGATCCGCCAAGTGGATCGGCCACGTTGAGGACGCCGGTCTCTTCGGCGATGACCTGCTGGGTGCGCAAGGCGATCTGCGCGGCGTGCGCTGACGGCAACGCCAGCACCTCGTCCAGCGCGTTGGTGTGCAGGGAATTCGTTCCTGCCAGCACGGCAGCGAGTGCCTCGACCGCGGTGCGGACGATGTTGTTGTCGGGTTGCTGCGCGGTCAGCGAGACGCCCGCGGTCTGAGTGTGGAAGCGCAGCCATTGCGCGCGATCGGTCTGCGCCCCGTATACGTCGCGCATCCACCTGGCCCAGATCCGGCGCGCTGCCCGGAGCTTGGCGATCTCTTCGAAGAAGTCGATGTGTGCATCGAAGAAGAACGACAGGCCGGGGGCAAAGCTGTCCACGTCCAGCCCGCGCGACTTGCCGAGCTCGACGTAGCCGAAGCCGTCGGCGAGGGTGAAGGCCAGTTCTTGCACGGCGGTCGCTCCGGCCTCGCGGATGTGATAACCCGAAACGGAGACCGGTTTATACCCGGCAATCGCGTTCTCGCCGGCGCTCACGTATTCCATCAGGTCGCCGATCAGTTTCAGATGCGGCTGCGGCGGATAGATCCACTCCTTCTGTGCGATGTATTCCTTGAAGATGTCGGTCTGCAGCGTCCCGTCGAGCTTGCCTACGTCCGCGCCCTGCCGTTCGGCGGCCACGATGTACATGCAGAACACGGGCACGGCGGGACCGGAAATCGTCATCGATGTCGTCGTGGAGCCGAGGTCGATGCCGTCGAAGAGGATCTCCATGTCGAGCGCGGAGTCGATTGCGACGCCGCAGTGGCCGATCTCCCCGAGCGCCCGCTCGTCGTCGGAGTCCCGCCCCATCAGGGTCGGCATGTCGAAGGCGACCGAAAGCCCACCACCGCCCTCGGCTAAGATCATCTTGTATCGCTCGTTGGTCTGGCGGGCGTTCCCGAAGCCGGCAAACTGCCGGATCGTCCACGGCTTGCCGCGGTAGCCGGTGGGATGGATCCCCCGGGTGAACGGGTACTCGCCCGGCCAGCCGATTCGCTCCATCCGGTCATCGGCGCTGGCCGGTCCGTAGAGCGGCTCGACCTCCGTGCCGGACAGCGTGGTGAAGTCGCGATCGGCCACCTTCCCGCGCTCAGCGGCCTCGCGATAGCGGCGTTCCCAGCGTTGATTGCCCTCGGCGATCTGCTCTGCGTCCATGTCCCGACCTTAGAAGCCATTGTTACCGGTGAGTAGGTACCCTGCCTGAAAGAATTATTAGGACGTCCTACTAGTTTAGCCCATCTGCCTATCAGTCGGCACCGCTCAGGTGGCGCGGAAGTCATCGGCGTCGTGGCGAAGGCGCCGCAGGGTGAGGAACAACTGCTCCAACTCCTCGGCCGCCAAAGCCGACATCCCGAACTGCGCCGCATTCAATTCGACGGTGGCCTGGTGCGCGACGTCGCGACCGGCTTCGGTGATCACCGCGAGGGTGCCGCGGCCGTCACTCGGATTGGGTTCGCGGCGTACGAGACCGGCCGCCTCGAGCCGGTCGATGACATTTGTGACCGAGGTGGCATGCACCTGCAGCCGTTCACCGATCTTCGACAGCGGCAGCGAGCCCTCATGGGAGTACGCGAGCAACACCAGTGCCTCGTAACGGCTGAAGGTGACACCGTGCGGGCGCAGCATCGCATCGAGTTCGGCGATGAGGATCTGGTGAGCGCGCATGATCGACGTCACCGCGCGCATCGACGCGTACACGGCGTGGTCCTCGCCGGGCCAATGCCGCTCCCACAGTTCACCGGCGCGATCGATCGGGTCGAAGTCCAGCGGTGTGGGCGGGTGGGGCACCTGCAAAGGGTACTGGCGCGTAACGTGCGATGCATGACCGATGCGCTCGATCGCCTTGATCTGCTGGACCTCGACGACGACCTCAACGACGAGGACCGGCTGCTTCGGGACACCGTTCGCAAGTTCGCCGACGAGCGGCTTCGACCCAACATCAGGCAGTGGTTCGAGGAGGGTCGGCTTCCCGCGCGGGAGCTCGCGCAGGAGTTCGGGTCTCTGGGCGTGCTCGGTATGCACCTGGAGGGCTACGGCTGCCAGGGTGCGCGGCCGTCTCAATACGGTCTGGCGAGCGCGGAGATCGAAGCAGTCGATTCGGGGCTACGGTCCCTGGTCAGCGTTCAGGGCTCGTTGGCCATGTACGCCATCCACGCCTACGGCAGCGAGGAGCACAAGCAGCGCTGGCTGCCCGAGATGGCCAAGGGCAATGCAATCGGCTGCTTCGCCCTGACCGAGCCGGACTCGGGCTCCGATCCCGGCTCGATGCGCACGCGTGCACGCCGCGACGGCAGTGACTGGGTACTCAGCGGCACCAAGATGTGGATCACGAACGGCTCGATCGCCGATGTGAGCGTGGTGTGGGCGCGCACCGAGGAAGGAGTGCGGGGATTCCTGCTCGAGAAGGGCATGCCGGGGTTCACCGCGAGCGACATCAAGCACAAGATCTCGCTGCGGGCATCGATCACGAGCGAACTGGTCATGGACGAGGTACGCCTGCCCGCATCGGCCGAGCTTCCCGGGGCGCACGGCTTGCGCGGACCGCTGGGCTGCCTGACCGAGGCGCGCTTCGGCATCGTGTGGGGCGTGACCGGATCGGCTCGAGACGCCCTGGCCGCGACCCTTGACTATGCCGGCAGCCGTACGCAGTTCGGCAAGCCGATCGCGGGGTTCCAGCTCACTCAGCGCAAGCTCGCCGAGATGGCGGTCGGTCTCGGCCAGGCGCAGCTGACCGCTCGCCGGCTGGGCGAGCTCAAGGACGCGGGGCGGGCCAAGGCGAAGCACATCAGCTTCGGCAAGTTCCACAACGTCCGCGTCGCGCTGGGGATCTGCCGCGATGCGCGCTCGATCCTGGGCGGTAGCGGCATCACCACGGAGTACCCGGTGCTGCGCCATGCCGTGAACCTCGAGACCGTCTACACCTACGAAGGAACCCATGAGGTGCACACCCTCGTGCTGGGTCAGGAGCTCACCGGTCTGGATGCGTTCCGCTAGCTGGCAAGTTGGTTCAGGCGCTGGGCGAGAAACGTCCGTTCGACGTCGTTCTCGGTGAGCAGCAAGGCCTCCTGGTAGGCCAGTCTGGCCTCGTCGAGGCGGCCCAGCCTATGCAGGAACTCTGCACGAGCGGCCGGAAAGTAGCCGTAGCCGGCCAGCTGGGGCTCGGCGCCGAGTGCGTCCAGCTCGGCCAGTCCGGCGGCCGGACCCCTGGCGAAGCCGACCGCTGCAGCGCGGTTCAGCGCCACGACCGCAGAGGGCCAGATCTGGACGAGGACGTCGTAGAGGGCAACGATCTCGGCCCAATCGGTGGCATCCCAGCTCGGGGCTTGCGCGTGGACCGCGGCGATCGCGGCCTGTAGCGCGTACCGACCGGGTGGTCGCAGGCGCAACGCCATCCGCACCAGCTCGGAGCCCTCTGCGATCGACGCATGGTCCCACTGCTCGCGGTCCTGATCGGCGAGCAGCACGAGCTGGCCGTCCGGCGCGACGCGGGTCGCGCGGCGCGCGTCAGTCAGCAGGATCAAGGCGAGCAGGCCGGCCACGTCACCGTTACCGGGCAACAACGCGTGCAGCATTCGCGCGAGATCACGGGCCCGCTCGACCAGGTCGCGCCGCACCAACGCCGCCCCGGCCGGAGCGGTATGCCCTGTCGTGAAGAGGAGGTGCACGACGTCGAGCACCGCATCGATGCGGTCCGCGAGCTCTTCGGGGGCGGGCACCCGATACGGGATTCGAGCGGCCGTGATCTTCTTCTTGGCCCGCGTGATCCGTGCCGCCATAGTCGACTCGCTTACCAGGAATGCCCGCGCGACCTCGAGTGTCGAGAGCCCGCATAGCAGGCGCAGGGTCAGGGCAATCTGTGCATCGCGAGCCAAGGCCGGGTGGCAGCACGTGCAGATCAACCGGAGCCGGTCGTCCGGGTAGTCAGATCCGCCAGGCTCTGGGGGTGACTCGGCGTCCTCGACCAGCAACGGGAGCTTGCGCAGGAACAGCGTGTCGCGGCGCAGCACGTCAAGGGCCCGCCGTCGGGCCACCGTCGTCAGCCAGGCCCCAGGTTTCGTCGGCACCCCGCGCTCACCCCAGCTGGCGAGGGCTTGCGCGTAGGCGTCCTGAACGCATTCCTCGGCGAGGTCGAGGTCGCGCGTGACGCGCACCGTAGCAGCGAGCACGAAGGCCCACTCGCTGCGGTGCGCGTCCGCGACGGCCGCGGCGACGGCTGCACCGGCAGCCGCGCCAGTCGCGTGGGTCAGTTGAACACCATGATCGGACGGACCTCGAGGCCACCGAACTTTGCCGGGACCTGCTTGGCCGTGGCGATAGCCTCGTCGAGATCGGTCGCCTCGATGAGGTAATAGCCCCCGAGTGCTTCCTTCGTTTCGGTGAACGGGCCGTCGGTGACGGTGAATCCGCCCGAGCCATCGGGCCGGATGCTCGTTGCGGTTGATGTCGGCTGAAGTGCGTTCCCGCCGACCATCGCCTTGCCATTGTCCTCGGCGAACTTGGCGTGACCGTCGGTGACCTCCTGCCAGACCTCGGGAGTCGCGCTCGCGTAACCGGATTCGTCCTCGTAGATGAGTACCAGATATTGCGACATGTCCAGGCATCCCTTCGTAAGCCGGCCCGCCGTCCGGGCCGCCGTAACTACGACGAACGTGCCCCGCGCGGATCGACAGCCAGCCTAAGTCCAATTCTTCGAGCCACGAATAGCAGTGCAGAGGCCCTCGGGCATCGACTCAATCCATCGGGCTATCCCGATCAGCCAACGCGGCGAGCGCCTGCGGGTACATCCGCGCCTTGATGGCGGCAAGGGTGCCCCCGGCCTTGCCGGCCAGCGGACGCGCCAGCTCGATGGCCGCCGGCAAGACGTCGTCCTCGTGCGCTACTGCGTCGACGATGTCGGCCGCCAGCGCGTCGGTGCCGCCGTAGCGCCGCCCGGTCGTCATCGCCTCGTGTGCCGTCTTCGGTGAGAGCTTGGCTTGGATGAGTGCTGACATGCCTCTGGTGAAGGGGATGTTGATGTCGACTTCCGGCAGGCAGAAATAGCCGCGGTCAGCGCGCATCACCCGGAAGTCGTGCGCGAGCGACAGCATCGCGCCGCCGGCGAACGCGTGGCCCTGGATCGCCGCCACGCTGGGCACGCCGATAGCGAGGACGCGCTCGAACAGGTGATGCACGTCGATCACGTAGCCCGCGAAATCCTCGGCGTGCTCGCGTAGCCAGTCGAGATCCAGCCCGTTGGAGAAGAACTTGCCAGTTGCCGAAGTCACCAACGCACGTGGCCCGTCGGTGGCGGCCACCGCGTCGAGATATTCCTGCGCCTGGGCCAGCCACGACGGGTGGAACCGGTTCTCCGTGTCCCCGAGATTGAGCACGAAGACATCACCGTCACGGTCCAGGCTCGGCACGCAGGCGCTCCTTAGCTCGGCCGGCTCAGACCGCCGGGATGATTACCTGGCTTTCCCGCCCGACCGGCAAGTTACCAGCAAGTAGCCCAGGCGTTACGCATCGGTCTGGACAGGGTATCCCCGTGCGCAGGCGCGAATTCGGTCGAGTTCGCGCGGTTCGGGCTGCGACGGTGATCGTTGCGTGACACACTTCATCCGCCCTCGCCAGGCGGCGCGTCAGTGTCCGGCGAGAGGTCGACAGTGGATCGAGGCTAACGGGAAAGGACCGCGAGCGTGGCGGACAACGACTTGTTGCCACTACTGCGCGAGCGACTGCTCGGAACATACTCGCCGCTGCTGGCCGACACCACCGCCACGCTGCTGTTCACCGCTGGCGGCATGGCGAACTGGACGGTCGAGATCGACCGCGGCCGTGCGTTCGCCAAGCGCGGCGGACCGGCCAATCCCACCACCACCGTGCGCGCCCCTCTGGCGGTGCTGAACGACGTCGTCGCGGGCAGGCGCAGCGGCATCGAAGCATTCCTGGCAGGCACGCTGACGGTGCGCGGGAACGTTGCGCTGGCGCTGCAGTTGGACGGCTTGTTCCCAGGCGATCGCTTGGATCACACCCGCATGTTCACCCGCTCGACAACGGCAGGCGGCATCGAGACCTTCTACCTCGAAGCCGGGCGGGTCGACGCGCCGCCGGTGGTGCTCGTGCACGGTCTCGGGGCGACGAACGCTTCCATGCTGCCGCTGCTGGCCGCTCTGGCCCACGACTTCCACGTCCTGGCACCTGACCTGCCCGGTCACGGCGGATCGCAGGCGAAGAGCGACGCCCACGCAGCGCAGTTCCTCGGCAACTGGCTGGTCGCCTTCCTGCGCGAAACCTGCGAGGAGCCCGCTGTGCTCGTCGGCAACAGCCTGGGTGGTCGCACCGCGCTCGAGGCGGCATTGATCTCGCCGTACGAGGTGCGTGGGTTGGTGCTGCTGTGCCCGGCAGTCGCGTTTCGCCGGCTGCGCCAGTTCGTGCCGCTGGTGCGCCTAGTCCGCACCGAGATCGCTGCGCTGCCCATTCGTCTGCCCCGTTCCGTGGTCACGCGGGGCCTGCGCAGCCTGTTCGCCGATCCATCCCGCCTGCCCGAGGCATGGCACGAAGCCGCCGTCGACGAGTTCGTCCGGGTGTTCGGCCTGCGTGCCAACCGGTTGGCGATCTTCTCGGCGCTGCGCCACGTCTACCTGGACGAGCCGTTCGGTGAGAGCGGATTCTGGGAGCGCCTGCCCACGCTGCGGCCCCCCGCGCTGTTCCTGTGGGGCGACCGCGACGTGCTGGTGCCGGCGGGATTCAGCAGGTTCGTCTCAGAGGCGTTGCCCGAGGCTCAATCGGTGATCATCTCCGACTGCGGGCATGTGCCGCAGTTCGAGCACCCGGAGCTGACCGCGAATTACACCCGCGAGTTCATCGCATCGCTACCCGCGCAACTTCGCGACGCCGCCTGCTGAGCGGGCTCATTTTTTCAGCGCGGCGACCAAAATGTCCGCGGCACTGTAGGGGTCCGTTTCGCCGGCCACCACACGCATCGCCGCCGAGTCCAGGGCAGCCGACCCATGCACCTGCGCGAAGGACCGCCGGATCTGACCCAGGGCGATAGCCTCGATCTCCGCGGCTGCCCGCGCTGCCCGCCGCCCTTCGAGCTCGCCGTGGCGGTGCAGCCAGTCGCGGTGCTTCGCGATCGCGCCGATCAACTCAGCGACGCCCTCCGCGCGCGAAGCGACCGTCTTTACGATCGGTGGACGCCAGGCTCCTGCCTGGGAATGCCGCCCCCCGAGCGACTGCATGTAGCGCAGGTCGCGGGCCACCTGGTCGGCTCCGTCCCGATCGGCCTTGTTCACGACAAAGACGTCGGCGATCTCGAGGATGCCCGCCTTCGCGGCCTGGACACCGTCACCCATGCCCGGGGCGAGCAGGACGATCGTGGTGTCGGCGAGCGAGGCGATCTCGACCTCGGCCTGCCCGACTCCCACCGTCTCGACCAGAACCACGTCGCAGCCGGCGGCATCGAGCACCCGCAGCGCCTGCGGGACCGCAGCCGAGAGGCCTCCCAGCTGGCCCCGCGAGGCCATCGACCGAATGAACACCCCGTCGTCGGTGGCGTGGTCCTGCATGCGGATGCGATCGCCTAGCAGGGCACCGCCGGAGAACGGAGACGATGGATCGACCGCCAGGACACCCACCCGGTTGCCGGCCTCGCGCAGCGCAGAGACCAACGCCGACGTGGAGGTCGACTTGCCGACGCCAGGCGAGCCGGTCAGGCCTACGACCTGGGCGTGCCCACCGTAAGGGGCAAGCGCCGCGGCAATTTTGCGCAGGACGGGCGAATCGTTCTCGACCAGCGAGATCAATCGCGCGACAGCGCGCGGGTCGGCACTGCGGGCCCGTTCGACCAGGTCGGCGATGTCAGCACCACGCCGAGATACCGCCACCGATCAGGTCCGGTGCTTTACGACGCGGGAACGTGCAGGATCAGGGCGTCGCCCTGACCGCCACCGCCGCAGAGTGCGGCGGCCCCGGTGCCCCCGCCGCGCCGGCGCAGCTCGTAGGCCAGCGTCAGGGCCAGTCGGGCACCGGACATGCCGATCGGGTGCCCGAGCGCGATCGCGCCGCCGTTGACATTGACGATGTCCTCACTGACGCCGAGGTCACGCATCGACTGAATGCCGACCGCGGCGAACGCCTCGTTGATCTCGATGAGATCCAGGTCGGCGACGGTGAGGTTCTCCTTGCGCAGGGCGTCGGCGATGGCACTGGACGGCTGCGACTGAAGCGAGTTGTCCGGCCCGGCGACGTTTCCGTGCGCGCCGATCTCGGCAATCCATGACAGGCCCAGCTCCTCGGCCTTGGCCTTGCTCATGACGATGACCGCCGCCGCGCCGTCGGAGATCTGCGAAGCGGATCCGGCCGTGATCGTGCCGTCCTTGGTGAATGCGGGGCGCAGCTTGGACAACGACTCGACGGTCGTGTCGCCGCGGATACCTTCGTCCTCGCGGAACTCGATCGGCTCACCCTTGCGCTGCGGAATCAGCACGGGCGCGATCTCATCGTCGAAGACACCGTTCTTCTGCGCGAGGGCCGCGCGCTGGTGCGAGCGGGCGGCGAACACGTCCTGCTCCTCGCGCTGCAGACGGAGCTTCGCATTCACCTTGTCTGTCGACTCGCCCATCGGAATGTGCTCGAAGATGTCGGTGAGACCGTCGAAGGCCATGGCGTCGAGTACCTCGATCGCGCCGTACTTGTATCCCTCGCGTGACTTCGGGAGCAGGTGCGGCGCGTTGGTCATGGACTCCTGACCGCCGGCCACGATGATGTCGAATTCGCCGGCGCGGATCAGCTGGTCGGCCAGCGCGATGGCGTCCAGTCCGGACAGGCACACCTTGTTGACGGTCAGCGCCGGGACGGTGAGCGGAATGCCCGCCTTGTGTGCCGCCTGCCGTGCCGGTATCTGGCCCGCACCGGCCTGCAGCACCTGCCCCATGATTACGTACTGGACCTGCTCCGGGGAGACACCCGAGCGCTCGAGGGCGGCCTTGATAGCGAACCCGCCGAGGTCCGCGCCGGAGAAATCCTTCAGCGAGCCGAGCAACCGGCCCATCGGGGTGCGCGCGCCGTTGATGATGACGGATCCAGCCATGTCAAATCCTCCTAGTCGACCGGTCTGCGGCGCGCGAGCGCGCCGAAACCGGCCTGCGGTTCTCGGCAGACAGCCAACTTTAGCCAGCCTGCGCTCGCCCGCGGGTGTGAACCCGCGCACCCGGGCTCCCCCAATGTCGTGAGCCTTGCCAGGATTGGCGAATGCCCACACCCAGCCTGTTCACAAAAATAGATCACGTCGGAATCGCCGTGCCCGACCTGGACACCGCGATCGCGTTCTACCGGGACACCTTCGGGGTCCTAAGCGTGCACGAGGAGACCAACGAGGAGCAGGGCGTCCGGGAGGCCATGCTCGCCGTCGGTGACGGCGACACCCGAATCCAGCTTCTGGCGCCGCTGAACGAGGACTCGACGATCGCCAAGTTCATCGGCCGCTCCGGGCCCGGCGTGCAGCAGGTGGCTTACACGGTCGAGGACATCGATTCGGTGTCGGCGCAGCTGCGCGAGCGCGGGCTGCGCCTGCTCTACGACGCGCCGCGACGCGGGACATCGGACAGCCGGGTGAACTTCATTCATCCGAAGGACGCCGGCGGTGTGCTGGTAGAGCTGGTGGAGCCTGCCGGGTGAGCCGGGTGGTCTATCCAGCCGAAATCGCTACTGACCAGTAACATACGACTTCAGACCGACGACCCCCCGCCGTGGAGGCCCTCCGTGGATGACATCCGCACCGCAATCCTGTCCGACGACCTTTCGGCCCTGGCCGACCTGCCCGTGCCGGGCACATATCAAGGGATGGTCGTTCGCGCTGACGAGATCGGCATGTTCGAAGGGCTGCCGACAAAGGAAAAGGATCCGCGCAAGAGCCTGCACCTGCAGGAGGTCCCAACCCCGGAAATCGGGCCGGGCGAGGCGATCGTCGCGGTGATGGCGAGCGCCATCAATTACAACACCGTCTGGACATCGATCTTCGAGCCCGTTTCGACGTTCGATTTCCTCAAGCGCTACGGCAAATCCTCCGAGCTGGCACGCAAGCATGATCAGCCCTTCCATGTCGTAGGTTCCGACCTGGCTGGGGTGGTCCTGCGCGTAGGTCCGGGCGTGACGAAGTGGAAGGCGGGCGACGAAGTCGTCGCGCACTGCTTGTCGGTAGAGCTCGAGGACCCGCAAGGTCACGACGACACGATGATGGACCCACAGCAGCGCATCTGGGGATTCGAGACCAACTACGGCGGCCTGGCTGAACTGGCGCTGGTCAAGTCGAATCAGCTCATGCCCAAACCGGCTCATCTGACCTGGGAGGAAGCTGCCGCCCCCGGGCTGGTCAACGCCACGGCCTACCGGCAGCTCGTGAGCCATCACGGGGCGGGGATGAAGCAAGGCGATGTCGTCCTCGTCTGGGGCGCCTCCGGCGGCCTCGGTGGCTACGCCACGCAGTACGCCCTCAACGGCGGCGCGACCCCGATCTGCGTCGTCTCCTCGCCCGAGAAGGGGGCGATTTGCCGTTCGATGGGTGCCGAACTGATCATCGACCGCAGCGCTGAGGGCTACGAGTTCTGGAAGGACAGCGAGCAGCAGCCGTCGGAGTGGCGGCGCTTCGGCAAGAAGATCCGGGAGCTCACCGGCGGTGACGATCCCGACATCGTCTTCGAGCATCCCGGGCGCGAGACGTTCGGCGCCAGCGTGTTCGTCACGAAGCGCGGCGGGACGATCGTTACCTGCGCATCGACGTCGGGGTACTGGCACGAGTACGACAACCGGTACCTGTGGATGACGCTCAAGCGGATCGTGGGTAGCCACTTCGCCAACTATCGCGAATCGTGGGAGGCGAACCGGCTGATCGCCAAGGGCGCGATCTATCCCACCCTGTCCCGGGTGTATCCGCTGGCCGAGACCGGACAGGCGGCGTTCGACGTGCATCGCAACCTTCACCAGGGCAAGGTCGGAGTCCTGTGCCTCGCGCCCGAGGAGGGTCTCGGCGTGCGCGACCATGACCTTCGGGCCAAACACATCGAGGAGATCAACCGGTTCCGCAACCGCTGAGCCGTGCGACCATGAACGGCATGCTTCCGGAGCGGCCGACCGACGTTTTGCCCATCCTGTCCGATGACGACAGGGGCTTCGACACGGCGATCCGTGGTTACGACCGGGCACAGGTCGACAATTATCTCGCTCGGCTGGACGAGGAACTTCGAGCAGCCGGCGCCGAGCGTGACGCCAGTGCCGCTCGAAGCGCGGATCTGGCCGCCCAGCTGGCAAGCGCGCAAGCTCAGATCGAGTCGCTACGCCGGCAGTTGCACGCCGCCACCGAGTCGGTGACCGAGGCGAACGTCGACCAGCGGGTGCGGCACATTCTGGATGCCGCGGTGGCCGACGCGGCGAGCACGCGTTTGCAGGCACAAGCCGACGCCGAGGCCGTGCGGACGGCCGCCGCCGACGCCGCCGGACAGACCCGGGCGAACGCCCTCGCAGAGGCCGAAGCCGTCATCGATCAGGCCAACCAGCGCCTCGCCGACGCCGAGGAGACCTTTCGCAGGCGGCTCGGCGAGGTCGAGCAGCACCGGGCCGAGGTCGAGAGCCGCCTGGCGGACCAGATTGGCCGCACCCGCGCCGAGCAACAGCGCCTCAGCGCCGACGCCGCGTCCGAACGCGCCCGGCTCGAGGCGGAATCGGCCTCCGAACGCGAGCGCTTGGACTCCGAATCCGCGGCGCGTCGTGCCGTCGCCGAGGAAGACTTCGAGATCACCCTGCGGACCCGCCGAACGGCCGAGAAGGAGGTGTCCGCAGCGCAGAAGGTGGCCGCGGAGGCCGCCGCCGCCCAGACCGTCGCTGACGCCGAGCGGCGCGCCCAGGAACTCCTGGCTGATGCGGTCGCCGAGCTTGGCGTCCTGCAGGGCAGGCGCGCCGAGGTCCACGCCCAGCTGACGGAACTCCACGGTCGCCTCGGCGCCACGATCGCCGAAGCGTTAGCGGCCGCCGCGACCGCGCCTTCGCCCGCGACCTCTTCCTTGGCGCAACAGCAACTCCCGCACTCAGAATCTGGTGATGTCACAGCAGAAGAGGTCCCGGCGCCGAAGTCCTGAGCCAGTACGTCCTCAGTACCGCGGAGCTGACCGGGTCCGCTGGACGTTGGGCATGCGCCGCTCCCGCGCGCTCCAGCACGCGGTGTGCCAATGGCGCCGGTCGGCGGCGTCGGCGTCGGCGTCGGGCCACACCACCAGGTGGGGTTGGCGGGTGGGGATTTCCTGGTCACACCCGGGACAGCGGTATGCCTTCGTGGCCCCGGTCGCTGTCACGCCGCGGACGATGTACTCCTCACCTCGCCATTGTTCGCGCGCCTGGCCGACGTTCGACATCGCACGAGCCGGTCCGGCTACGGTGTCGGCTCGACGACGGTTTTGGCGTGGCACCCGACCAGCCTATGCATCGAGGGAAACCTAGGAGTAGTCGCGGAAGCCCTGACCGGTCTTGCGACCGAGGCGACCGGCCGTGACCAGGTGCTCGAGTAGTGGAGCGGGCGCAAACCCAGGCTCGCGGAACTCCAGGTACAATTCCCGTTCGATCGCCAGAGACACGTCCAGGCCAACGACGTCGAGCAACTCGAACGGGCCCATGGGATAGCCGCACCCGACCTTCATCGCCGAGTCGATGTCCTCCGCGCTGGCGTAGTGGGCTTCCAGCATCTTGATGGCGTCGTTGAGGTATGGGAACAGCAACGCGTTCACGATGAACCCGGCCCGGTCGCCGCACCGTACCGCGTGCTTGCCGATCTTGCGGGTCACGTCCAGGACGGTGGCCTCGACGTCTGAGGCGGTCGCCACCGTGGTGACCACCTCGACGAGCCGCATGATCGCGGCGGGGTTGAAGAAGTGCATTCCGATGACCTCGGAGGGCCGCGATGTCGCGGCGGCGCATTCGATCACCGGCAGGCTGGATGTCGTGGTGGCGAGGACCGTGCGCGGCGCGCAGATGTCATCGAGGTTCGAGAACAGTGCCTGCTTGATCGACAGATCCTCGACGACGGCCTCGACGACCAGCTCCACGGCAGCGAGGTCATCAAGTTTGGTGCTGCCGGTGATCCGGGCGAGCGCGGCGTCGCGCTCGGCCTCAGCCAACTTGCCGCGCTGGACGCCCTTTTCCAGGGAGCGAACGATCGCCTTGACGACGCCCGCGCACTTATCCTCGCTACGCGCGACGAAGATGACGTCATAGCCGGCCTTGGCAAAGACCTCAACTATGCCGGTGGCCATCGTGCCGGACCCGACGACCCCTACCCGTGAGACCTCGCGAGCACCGGGAATCGATCCGTCCGCGGGCGGGGTCAGCGCGTCCGAGACAACCTTCGGCGAGCCCTCGACGTCGTAGGTGTAGAAGCCGCGACTGCTCTTGCGACCCAGTAGGCCTGCGGTGATCATCTGCTTGAAGACCGGCTGCGGCGCGTGCAGGCGATCGCGCGACTGCTTGTACATCGTGTCCAGGATCTCGAAGGCCGTGTCCAGGCCGATGAGATCGAGCAGGGCTAGGGGCCCCATCGGCAGACCGCAGCCAAGCTTCATCGCCGCGTCGATATCCTCGCGGCTCGCGTAGCGCGACTCGTAGAGCGCGGCGGCGTGGTTGAGGTAGCCGAACAGCAGCGCGTTGGCGATGAAACCGGCGCGGTCTCCGATAGTCACATCGACCTTGCCGAGGCGCTGCGCGAATGTTTCGACGTCATCGACCACGTCCTGCCCCGTGACGACGCTGCGCACCACCTCGACGAGCTTCATCACCGGCGCGGGATTGAAGAAGTGCATGCCGACGACCTTGCCCGGACGGCCTGTCGCAACGGCGATCTCAGTCACCGACAGCGAGGATGTGTTCGTCGCGAGGATGGCGTCTGGCTTACATATCTTGTCGAGATCGGCGAAGATCTGGCGCTTGAGCTCGAGGTGCTCCGGGACGGCTTCGACGACGAGGTCGACCTCGGACAGCGACTCGAGGCTGGTCGTGTAGGTGATCCGGTCCAGCAGGACCTTCTGGCCCTCGTCGGTCAGCTTGCCACCCGCCACCGCACGCGCGGTCGAACTCTCGATGTGAGAACGACCGCGCTGGACAGCAGCGTCGTCAATCTCCATCGCGACGACTGCCAGACCGCTTCGGGCGAGAACCTCGGCGATGCCGGCGCCCATCGTGCCGAGCCCGATCACGCCAACTTGCTGAACCTCCCGTGCCATGAAAACGCCTCCTTCGCGCCGAGAAATGGCAATCGTGGAACCCTAGTCTGCCGACAAAGACCTACGCGCTCGGGCCTCGGCCCCATCTGAGCTGCACCATCTTCCTCAGCAGCATGCGGGCGTACTTCGGGCGGTCGAACGTCGTCACCTTCAGCGGCGCGGGGAAGCGCACAGACGTCACGCTGCGAGGCCAGGCGAATTCCCGTAGGCCATCCTCGCCGTGAATACGCCCGAAGCCCGAGTCGCGTACCCCACCGAAGGGCAGTTCAGGAACCATCGCGTAGGAGATCGCGGAGTTAATGCTCACGCATCCAGTGGAGAGTTGCTCGGCGATCTCTCGGCCGCGTCTGGCGCTGAAGACGGCGGCTCCCAGACCGTAGCGGCTGTCGTTGGCGAGGGTGATTGCCTCCTGCTCGTCGCGCACCTTCGCAATCGTGATCGTCGGGCCGAACGTCTCCTCCTGGACCGCCACTGAGTCCTGCGGAACGTCCACGAGCACCACCGGCTGGACGTAGGGGGCTTGGACTGACTGCGGGCCGCCGACCACCGCGCGCCCGCCGTGATCGATCGCGTCAGCGATATGCGCGCGAATCACCTCGAGCTGACCGGGCATGGTGATCGGCCCGTAGTCGGAGGTGTCATCCCAGCCGCCGCGGACGGTGCTGGCCGCCGCGGTCACCCGGGCAACGAAATCGTCGTAGACCGACTCGACGGCATACACCCGCTCGACGCCGGCGCAGGTCTGGCCCGCGTTGGACAAGCCGCCCCAGACGGTCGCCTCAACCGCGGCATCGACGTCGGCATCCGCGGCGACGATCAATGCGTCCTTGCCACCACATTCGATCACTACCGGGGTGAGCCTGGCGGCGCAGGCGGCCATGACCTTCTTACCGGTGGCGGTCGAGCCGGTGAACGCGAGCTTGTCGACCCCGGCCGTGCACAGGGCATTACCGGTAGCTCCGAATCCGGTGATCAGAGTGAACACGGGCTGCTCGGGTACCACCTCGGCGAAGGCGTCGACCAGCCACGCGCCGATGGCGGGCGTGAACTCGCTCGGCTTGAATACGACGGCGTTCCCGGCCGCCAGTGCGTATGAGATCGAGCCCAACGGTGTATGCACCGGGTAGTTCCACGGCCCGAGCACACCCACGACTCCGTAGGGGACGTATTGAACACTGGCCGAGTGGTTCATCGCCAGCAATCCCGAGCCGACCCGGCGGCGTCCGAGCACCTTCGACGCGGCACCGGATGTCCAGTCCAGATGCTCGATCGCGATGGACAGTTCACCAATCGCGTCGAAGGTGGGCTTGCCGTTCTCGCGGTGAATCAGCTCAGCAAGCTCCTCCATCCGGCTCGCGATGATCGAGCGCCATCCGCGCAGACGCTTCTTCCGTCCCTCGAATCCGAGCTCCCGCCACCATCGAGCGGCAGGGCGGGCGCGCTCGACGGCGGCCTGCACCTCCGCGCTGGTGTTGATCGGGAAGGTGGCGACAACCTCCCCGGTCGCGGGATTGAGGGAGTCGAAGCATGTGGTGCTTTGGTGCTCGCCGGTGACGGTCTGGTCTGTCGTCGTCATGGCGCCACCGTACGGCGTGGGCACCACCTGTCGCAGCTCAGAACAGGCGGTCTTCCTTGTTGTCGATGCCGCGAAGTTCGTCATAGTCGAGCACGACACAGCGGATGCCGCGATCTTCGGCAAGCGTCCTGGCCTGGGGGGCGATCTGCTGGGCGGCCAGAATGCCTGACACGGGAGCCAGGAGCGGATCCCGGTTCAGCAGTTCGAGGTACCTCGTGAGTTGCTCCACCGCATCAATGCTCGCCCGGCGCTTGATTTCGATCGCAACGTGCCGACCGGTACTCAGGCGTGGGCTCGTCCCATGAAGCGCGCCGGTTCCCTCGATTTCGATGGCCATCGCCACCGCGTCCGGGCCTCTGGCCATGATGTCCACCGGCCCGATCGGAGTCGGGTACTCACGTTGCACCAGCCGCAACCCCGGGCCCAGCGCCTGGATCTGCTCAGCGAGCAACTTCTGCAGGTGCGCCTCCACGCCGTCCTTCACCAGACCTGGATCGACGCCGAGATCGTGCGTGGAATCGTGTTCGATCGACTCCAAGGTGATGATCAATTGCTCGCCCGCCTTGTTCGTGACGACCCAGCTGCCGTCGGTCTCGACGAAGCTGCACGGTGGGCTCATCCAATTCAGCGGCTTGTACGACCCGCCGTCTGAATGCACCAGCACCGAGCCGTCGGCCTTGACGAGCAACAGCCGAGTTGCCATCGGAAGGTGCGCCGTGAGCCGCCCAAGGTAGTCCACGCTGCACCGGGCGATAACGAGACGCACGCTACGGGAGGCTACCGGGGTGCAGGAGCTACCGGGTGCGGCTGTCGCGGTGGAATAGCTACGGATAGCTAGCAGGGGGAGGAGGACAGGTACGGAAGGCAAGCGGGACGTCGGGCGGCATGATGGGTATCGAACAAGCGACGACAGCTCAACGAGGAGGCCCCCGTTCATGGCAGAGCAACCACAGACCCCGCTCAACGGCGCGACATCGATGCCGCAGCTGGGCTTCGGAGTGTTCCAGGTCCCCAACGACCAAGCCACCGCGGTGGTCGCGGCAGCGTTCCAAGTCGGGTACCGGCACGTCGATACCGCGGCGATGTATCGAAACGAGGAAGGCGTCGGAAGGGCAATCTCCGATTCCGGACTAGCCCGCGAGGACCTGTTCATCACGACCAAGCTGAACAACAACGCGCACGGCTACGACGAGGCGCTGCGAGCCTTCGAGGAAAGCCGCGGCAGGCTCGGACTTGATTACGTCGATCTCTATCTCATTCACTGGCCCCTGCCGGCGCAGAATCGTTACGTCGAGACCTGGCGGGCCTTCGAGCAGTTACATCGCGACGGGCTCGCCCGGGCGATCGGGGTATCGAACTTTCAACCCGCGCACCTGCGGCGGATCATCGATGAAACGGGCACGGTGCCGGCGGTCAACCAGATCGAGTTGCATCCTTACCTCGTCCAGGAGGAACTTCGCACCTTTCACGCCGAGCATGGCATCGCCACGGAGGCATGGTCGCCGCTGGCCCGCGGTGGACACCTGATCACGGACCCGGCAGTGACCGCCGTCGCCGATGCGCATCACAGGAGCCCTGCCCAGGTTGTCATCCGCTGGCACCTACAGCTCGGCAACATCGTGATCCCGAAGTCCGTGACCCCGTCCCGGATCGCCGAGAATTTCGATGTCTTCGATTTCGAACTCGCCCCCGCCGAGGTCGACGCCATTTCCGGCCTCGACCGCAACGAGCGCACCGGCCCCGACCCGGACCACTTCAACCCCTAGGCGCGGACACGTAGGCGGGGAGGTCTTAGGCGCGTGCTTGCTCGATCGCGTCGACGATCTGACAGAGCACGTCGGTGATCTCGAAGTCCTTGGGCGTGAAGACCCGGGCCACACCCGCGTCGCGAAGGATCGCAGCGTCCGCCTCGGGGATGATCCCGCCGACGACGACGGGCACGTCGTGCAGGCCAGCGGCGCGAAGGCCCTCCAGGACGTCGGGCACCACTGAAAGGTGCGAACCGGAGAGCACCGAAAGGCCGACCACGTCGACGTCCTCCTCGACCGCCGCAGCGACTATCTGGGCGGGAGTGAGCCGGATGCCGGAGTACACGACCTCGAAGCCGGCGTCGCGAGCGCGAACCGCGATCTGCTCGGCGCCATTGGAATGCCCGTCCAACCCTGGCTTACCGACGAGGAACTTCAGCGGGCGCCCCAGCTCGACACCCAAGGCCCGGACGCGCTGCGCAACGCCGAGCAGGCCCACCTCATGGCCTCCCCCGCTCGCGCCCGCAACACCGGTCGGCGGCCGGTACTCACCGAACACCTCGCGCAATACACCGGACCACTCGCCAACGGTGACGCCGACCCGGGCGCACTCGAGGGACGCCTCCATCAGGTTCGCGTCGGTTTTCGCGGCGTCACGCAGAGCGGTGAGCGCGTCTTCGACCGCCGTGGTGTCGCGCGCGCTCCGCCACGCCCGGATCGCCTGCTTCGCGGCTTGCTCAACCGCCGGGTCGACGGTCAGGATCCCGCCGTCGCTCCCACCCACCAGAGGGTTGGGCTCAGATTCGGTGAAGGCGTTGACGCCGACGACGACGTCCTCGCCCGACTCCATCCGGCGACGGCGCAGCGCCAGCGAGGAGACGAGCGCGGACTTCAAATAGCCACTCTCGACGGCAACGACAGCGCCACCCATCTCGAGCACGCGATCGATCTCGGCACGAGCCCCCACCTTGAGTTCGGCTACCTTCGCCTCCACGACCGTCGAACCCTCGAAGATGTCTTCGTACTCGAGGAGGTCCGACTCAAAGGCGAGCACCTGCTGCATGCGGATCGACCATTGCTGGTCCCACGCCCGCGGCAGGCCCAGAGCCTCGTTCCACGCCGGGAGCTGTACGGCGCGCGCCCTCGCGCCACGCGACATCGTCACCGCGAGCATCTCGAGAAGGATCCGGTAGACGTTGTTCTCCGGCTGGGCCTCGGTCAGTCCCAGAGAGTTGACCTGGACGCCGTAACGGAAGCGGCGATGCTTGGCGTCTGCGACGCCGTAGCGCTCAGCCGTGATCTCGTCCCACAGTTCGCCGAACGCGCGCAGCTTGCACATCTCCTCGATGAAGCGCACGCCGGCGTTGACGAAGAACGAGATCCGGGCGACTACCTCGCCGAACTCCCCTGGTTCCACCTGGCCCGAATCGCGCACCGAGTCAAGCACCGCGATCGCGGTACACAGCGCGAAAGCGACCTCCTGGACGGGAGTGGCGCCCGCCTCCTGCAGGTGATAGCTGCAGACGTTGATCGGGTTCCATTTCGGCACGTTCGCGACCGTATACGCGATCATGTCGGTGATCAGGCGCATCGATGGCGCCGGCGGGAAGACGTACGTCCCGCGCGAGAGGTACTCCTTGATGATGTCGTTCTGGGTGGTGCCGGTCAGGTTGGCACGCATCTGCTCCGACGAGATGCCAGCAGCTTGGGCGTGCTCGTCGGCGACGCTGAGGTAGAGCGCGAGCAGATACATCGCCGGAGCGTTGATCGTCATCGACGTGTTCATCTTCTCCAGCGGGATACCGTCGAACAGGGCTCGAAGGTCGCCGATGTGCGAGATGGGTACGCCAACCTTGCCCACCTCGCCGCGCGCGAGTTCGGTATCCGGGTCGTAGCCCGTCTGGGTCGGCAGGTCGAAGGCGACGGAGAGTCCGGTCTGTCCCTTGGACAGGTTTCGGCGGTACAACGCATTGGACTCCACGGCCGAGGAATGACCTGCATAGGTCCGCATCAGCCATGGCTTGTCGCGGTTCGAATCCGTCGGAAACGGCATGGTCCACCTCCGGGCAATGCCACCAAGTCTATTTGAGGTGCCCGGCAACGGCCCTACGGTTCGGGTGCGAGTGTGGCCCATTACGCATTGCACCTGACCGGGGGTGAAACCCGAGCGGGTGAGATCGTGGTGAATATGGGGCCGATGCCGAAGATGTGGTCGTCCGGAAATCGCTGGTCCGCGCGCGGACGTGGTCGTGCGGCCGGCCCTGGTCTTCAACCACGGGCTGATGATGCGATCGGGCGAACGGGGCCTGCGGCGCCACCTCGCGGTGGGTGGGTGATGGCGATGGGGGGATGATCGCGTTGTGGGACCGTATGACATCTCGGCCGAGCTGATCGCTCTCATCGCGCTCGGGGCCTTGGCCCTGGTGATGCGCTGGGTATTCCACCGTCCCAGGCTGATAGCGCGGGCGCCCGTCGATGCCGCCGACTCCGCCGAGCTCGGCCTGCTGAGCGTCATCGCCAGCGGCCTGGCGCGCAACGAGGCGATGCGCCGGCGCGCCGTGCTGGGTGAGGCCGGGATTCGTTCGTCGATGTCGCGGCGACGCGACGGCACGATGGACGTCCTCGTGTTTCACGCCGACGCCGACCGGGCCAGGAACCTGCTGGAGCTCTAGCCGCCGAAGGTTGTCGAGTCGGTGCGGAGGACGTCCGCACCCAGCTCGCGCAACTGCTCCTCGAAACGGACGTAGCCGCGATCGATGTGGTGGACCTCGGCCACCTCGGTTACGCCCTCGGCGACGAGCCCGGCAATCACGAGTGCGACGCCGGCGCGAATGTCGGTGGCGCGAACAGGGGCTCCGGACAGCCGAGACTTGCCGCGCACGACTGCGTGATGCCCATCCGTGCGCACGTCGGCACCCATCCGAGCTATCTCGTCGCAGAACATGAATCGCGCCTCGAACAGGTTCTCGGTGATCATCGCGGTCCCCTCGGCGATGGACAGCAGCGCGATCGCCTGGGGTTGCAGGTCGGTGGCCAGCCCGGGGTAGGGCAGCGTCACGACATCGAAGCTCTTCGGCCTCTCGGCCATCGACACGCGAAAGCCGTCGGCGCGCACGTCAACCTCTGCCCCGGAGCGCACGAGCTTGTCCAGGGCGATTTCCAGGTGTGCGGCGCTTGCCCCGCGCACCGTAACGTCGCCTTTCGTCGCGACCGCGGCCATCGCCCAGGTCCCGGCAACGATGCGGTCGGCAACCGCGTGATGCTCGGTGGGACTCAGCCCGTCGACTCCGGTGACCTCCAGCGTCGAGGAACCGATCCCGTCGATCTCCGCGCCCATTGAGACGAGCATCTGGCACAGGTCGACAATCTCCGGCTCGCGAGCCGCGTTGTCGATGACGGTGGTGCCCTTGGCCAGGGTGGCGGCGGTCAGGATGTTCTCCGTCGCGCCCACGCTCGGGAAGTCGAGCCAGATGGTCGCGCCCCGGAGTTCGGTGGCCTCGGCGACGACGAACCCGTGCTCGACCCGTATGTCGGCACCCATGCGCTCGAGCCCGGCGAAGTGCATGTCCAACGGTCGCGACCCGATCGCGTCCCCGCCGGGCAACGCGACCTTGGCGCGACCGGTACGGGCAAGCAACGGGCCGAGGACACAGATCGACCCGCGAATCTTTCGGACCAGATCGTAGGGCGCCTCGGAATCGGGGAGGTCCGGCACGGAGATGGCGACGCGATCGGTGACTCCATCGGCGTCGACCTCGACGCGGCACCCGAGCCGCTGCAGTAGTTCGTGCATGATCAGGACGTCGGAGATCGCCGGCAGATTGGTGAGCCGCGTCTCACCGGGCGCGAGCAGTGCAGCGGCCATGAGTTTCAGCACGCTGTTTTTGGCGCCCACGACGTCAACAGTCCCGGACAGCCTGGACCCACCGGTCACACGGAGCACCTGCACCGAACAAGGCTATGTCACAGCCCGGACGTCTCACGGCACGGCCAGGGGACGGCGCGGACGAGCGCCGATATGTCAGCCACGGCAAATGTCACGCCGAGGCTCGACCCCGCCGTGCTCGCCGGTGACGGCTAATGTGCCTGTATGGCCGTCCATCTGACCCGGATCTACACCAAGACGGGCGACGACGGGACCACGGCGCTTGGCGACATGTCGCGTGTCCCCAAGACCGACCCGCGGGTCGGCGCCTACGCCGACTGTGATGAGGCAAATGCGACGATCGGTCTGGCGCTAGCCCTCGGTGAGCTCCCCGAGCCAGTCGTGAAGGTCCTGACGAGGATCCAGAACGACCTGTTCGACGTCGGCGCGGACCTGTGCACTCCAGTGGTTGCCGATCCGGCCTATCCCCCGCTGCGGGTGACGGCTGACTACGTCACCCGGCTGGAGCAGTGGTGTGACGAGTTCAACGCCGACCTGCCGAAGCTGGACAGCTTCATCCTGCCCGGCGGCACCAAGGGGGCGGCCCTGCTGCACCAAGCACGCACCATCTCCCGCCGGGCCGAGCGCAGCGGGTGGATGCTGGCCGGGGCCGACCCGGACGGGACGAATCGGGAAGCTTTGCTGTATCTGAACCGGTTGTCAGATCTCCTGTTCATCCTGAGTCGGGTCGCCAACCCGTCCGGCGATGTCCTGTGGAAGCCCGGTGGTGAGCGGTAAACCGCGTCAGAACTTCCGCGCGGCACCTATGCGCGCGTCAGAACTTCCGCGCGGAAGCCTCCAGCCACGAGACAAAGCCCGTGAAGGCGTTCTCGGTGAACGCAAGCACCCACGTGCCGTGGTGATCGACACACTCCACCACCACGGCCGTACCCGGTAGTGAGGACAGCTCTGCCGGACCGGGTGCCCTACGGGTGAGAATGCGCAGATCGGTACGGCTCATCACCTTCGTCGGGCGAGTTCCCAACCGGCTCGCGCGGTACCACTGCAGTTCGCTGCCGACGATGCGGGCGATCCCGTAAGACCATCGAGCACCGCGCAACTGGATGGCCACGGGGATGGCGCCGCCGAGCCGCAGCATGTAGCGCTGACGCGCCAGCACGGCGGCCAGGAAGACGAGGATCACACCGGCTGCGTACATCACCACGGTCTCGACGGTGTGCACGGTTTCCCCTCGTCTACTCGGTCGAACGCACCGGCCAGCTCAGACCGATTCGCCGGCCGCCCGGAGGCGAGCCAACGCCCGGTTGCGGGCTGCCTCCCCTTCCGGACCTTCGGTGTTCGCACCCTCCAGGGCCGCACGTGCACGCCCGGTATCGATGTCGTCTGCCATCTCAGCCATCTCGGCGAGCACCGAAACGCCGTCCTCACGCACCGACAGGAACCCGCCGTGCACGGCTACCTTCAGCTCCCCCTCGTCCGCCCGGACGATACGCACGATCCAACCCGGCGCTAGGGCTCCCAGCAGGGGGATGTGCCCCGGCAGGATGCCCAGCTCTCCCTCGGTGGTCCGGGCGAAGACTGCGGTGGCCTCGCCCGACCAGAGGGCGCGCTCGACCGAGACGAGTTCTACATGCATCGTCGCCATCGACTACGCATCCTTCAGTTCGTGCGCCTTGCGCTCGAGGTCCTCGATGCCGCCGCACATGAAGAACGCCTGCTCCGGGTAGCTGTCGAAGTCACCGGCAGCCAGTCGCTTGAAGGCGTCGATCGTCTCGGTAACCGGCACGAACGAGCCGGGAATGCCCGTGAACTGCTCGGCGACGAACGTGTTCTGCGAGAGGAAGCGCTCGATGCGCCGAGCACGGCCGACGATCACCTTGTCTTCCTCGGAGAGCTCATCGATACCGAGAATCGCGATGATGTCCTGGAGCTCCTTGTAGCGCTGCAGAATCTGCTTCGTGCGCTGGGCGACGTCGTAGTGGTCCTGGCCTATGTACTGCGCGTCTAGGATCCGCGAGGTCGAGTCGAGGGGGTCCACGGCCGGGTAGATACCCTTCTCCGAAATCGGCCGCGACAGCACCGTGGTGGCATCCAGGTGGGCGAACGTGGTGTGCGGGGCCGGGTCGGTGATGTCGTCGGCCGGGACGTAGATCGCCTGCATCGAGGTGATCGAGTGACCGCGGGTCGAGGTGATGCGTTCCTGCAGCTGGCCCATCTCGTCGGCGAGCGTCGGCTGGTACCCCACGGCGGACGGCATCCGGCCGAGCAGCGTGGACACCTCCGAACCGGCTTGCGTGAACCGGAAGATGTTGTCGATGAACAGCAGAACGTCCTGCTTCTGCACATCGCGGAAGTACTCGGCCATGGTGAGGGCCGACAAGGCCACGCGCAGGCGGGTGCCCGGCGGTTCGTCCATCTGGCCGAAGACCAGCGCAGTCTTTTCCAGCACCCCGGACTCGGTCATTTCGGTGATCAGGTCGTTGCCCTCACGGGTGCGCTCGCCGACGCCTGCGAACACCGACACGCCGCCGAAATTCTCCGCGACGCGATAGATCATTTCCTGGATGAGCACCGTCTTACCGACGCCCGCTCCACCGAACAGGCCGATCTTTCCGCCGGTGACGTAGGGAGTCAGCAGGTCGATCACCTTGACGCCGGTCTCGAACATCTCCGTCTTGCTCTCGAGCTGGTCGAAGGGTGGGGGCTCGCGGTGGATCGACCACCGCTCCTTGACGTCCAGCTCCTCCTCGGTGACGTCCAGCGGCTGGCCGAGCGTGTTGAAGACGTGACCGAGCGTCACGTTACCGACCGGCACGGTGATCGGTGAGCCGGTGTCGATTACCTCAGCGCCCCGAACGAGACCGTCGGTGGGTTGGAGTGCGATCGCACGGACCATGTCGTCACCGATGTGCTGGGCGACCTCGAGGGTAAGGGTCTTTGACAGCTCCCCGAGCGAAATCTCGGTCGTCAAGGCGTTGAACAGCTGTGGCATCGCGTTGCGGCCGAACTCGACGTCGACGACTGGGCCGATGACCCGCACGACCCGCCCGCTGGACGTGCCGGAGGCGTTGGTGTCGGCTTCACTATCGAACAGGGTTGTCATCTAATCGTCCGTTCCGGTCGCGGCAAGGGCGTCGGCTCCGCCGACGATCTCGCTGATTTCCTGAGTGATCTCAGCCTGGCGGGCCTGGTTGGCCAGCCGGGTGTACGTCGTGATGAGTTCGGTAGCGTTGTCACTGGCCGACTTCATGGCGCGCCGGCGCGCAGCGGACTCCGAGGTCGCCGACTCCAGCAGGGCGGAGAATATCCGCGCGCTGATGTAACGCGGAAGCAGCGCGGCGATGAGCTCTTCGGGCTCGGGTTCGAACTCGTAACTGGCCTGCCGTTCGCCCTCTGTCCGGCGCCCGCGCGAATCGCCGTCCGGTGAACCTTCCAAGCCGTCTGAGCCGTCCGTGCTGTCGCCGGCCGCAGCGTCGCCTTCCGCGTCGTCGGCCTCGGCATCGGGTGCGCTCTTGACCGGTGACACCTGCGCGACGGTCGGGATCTGCGACACCGAGTTCTGGAATCTGGTGTAGACGACATACAGCTCGTCAATGCCGGCCTGCCCATTCGACTCACCGGCCGACGTCACGCTCAGCGCGTCGACCACGGTCTCAGTGGCCTTACGAGCGTCCAAAAAGTTGGGCTGCTCCGAGAAGCCGGTCCAGCTACCCGCGACGGCGATGTTTCGGAAGTTGTAGTACGCCGCCCCCTTGCGGCCGATCACGTACCACACGACCTCCCGGCCCTCACCCGAAAGCCGCGCCGCCAGCTGGTTGGCAGCCTTGATCACGTTGGCGTTGTAGCCACCGGCCAGGCCCCGATCGCTGGTGACGATCAGGATTCCGGTCCGCTGCGGTGAGTCGACGCCGGTAAGCATCGGATGCGTGAGCGTCGCGTTCTTCCCGAGCGCGGCCAGCGCCCGGGTGAGCTCCCGGGCGTACGGCCGAGCCGCAGTCATCCTCGCTCGCGCCTTGGCGATGCGCGAGGCGGCGATGAGCTCCATCGCCTTGGTGATCTTTTTGGTCGACTGGACCGTGCGGATCCGGCGCCGGTAGACCCGAAGCTGGGCACCCATCGCTTACTTGGCCGCCTCATCAGTGGGCTGGAACTGCTTGCTGAAATCGCCGACCAGCTTTTCCAGCGTGGCCACCATGTCATCCTCGAGCGCCTTCGCGTTCGCGAGAACGTCGAAGAACTCAGGCTGCTGATGTGCCACGTAGTCGAGCAGTTCGGTCTCGAAGCGGCGGATGTCCGCCACCGGAATCTCATCCATCTTGCCGGTGGTACCCGCCCAGATGGACACGATCTCGCGACCGACGGGGAAAGGGGAGGATGCTGGCTGCTTGAGCAGTTCGACCATCCGGGCTCCGCGCGCCAGCTGCTGCTGGCTCGCCTTGTCCAAGTCGGAGCCAAAGGCGGCGAAGGCCTCGAGTTCGCGGTATTGCGCCAGGTCTACCCGCAGGCGACCGGACACGGCACGCATCGCCCGAGGCTGGGCGGCGCCACCGACGCGAGAGACCGAGATACCGACGTTGATGGCCGGACGGACGCCGGCATTGAATAGGTCGGTCTCGAGGAAGCACTGACCGTCGGTGATCGAGATGACGTTGGTCGGGATGTACGCCGAGACGTCATTGCCCTTCGTCTCGATCACCGGCAGGCCGGTCATCGAACCTCCGCCGAGGTCGTCGGATAGCTTCGCGCAGCGTTCGAGCAGCCGCGAGTGAAGGTAGAACACGTCCCCGGGGTACGCCTCGCGACCCGGTGGGCGGCGCAGCAGCAACGACACCGCGCGGTAGGCCTCGGCCTGCTTGGTGAGGTCGTCGAAGACGATCAGGACGTGCTTGCTGTCGTACATCCAGTGCTGCCCGATGGCCGATCCGGTGTAGGGCGCGAGGTACTTGAACCCGGCCGAATCCGATGCGGGGGCGGCGACGATGGTCGTGTACTCCATCGCGCCTGCTTCCTCGAGGGTGTCGCGCGCAGCAGCGATCGTCGAGCCCTTCTGGCCGATCGCGACGTAAATGCAGCGCACCTGCTTCTTCGGGTCACCGGTCTTCCAGTTGTCGCGCTGGTTGATGATCGCGTCCAGGCACACGGTGCTCTTGCCGGTCTGCCGGTCACCGATGATCAGCTGTCGCTGGCCGCGGCCGATCGCCGTCATGGCGTCGATGGCCTTGATCCCGGTGAGCAGGGGCTCGCGCACCTCCTGGCGCTGCACCACCGAGGGCGCCTGCAGCTCGAGGGCGCGGCGCTCGCTGGATTCGATCTCGCCATTGCCGTCGATGGGCTGACCGAGCGGGTTGACCACCCGGCCGAGGTAGGCGTCGCCTACCGGCACGGAGAGGATCTCGCCGGTCCGGCGCACCTGCTGGCCTTCGGCGATCGCGGAGGCGTCGCCGAGGATGACGACACCGATCTCGCGCACGTCGAGGTTCAGGGCGATGCCCAGCAGGCCACCCTCGAACTCGAGCAGCTCGTTGGTCATCGCGCCGGGCAGCCCCTCGACGCGGGCAATGCCGTCACCGGTCTCGGCGACGACGCCTACCTCCTCGCGCGATGCCTCTGGCGAGTAGGACGAGACGTAGCCCTCGATCGCGCTACGGATCTCATCTGCGGAGATCGTCAGCTCTGCCATCAAACGTATCCTCTGTCCTGGTCCGTCGTGAATCGGTCACTGTATGGAGATGTGTGAATCTCTGTGAATCTGTGTGGTCCTATCCCGCCAGTGCGTTGCGCGCGCTGGCCAAACGACTCGCGACGCTTCCGTCGATTACCTCGTCACCCACCCGGATCACCAGTCCACCTCGCACGTTCGGGTCGACCGCGGTCCGGATCGTGATCGGGCGGCCGTACATTTCGGTCAACGTCGCCGTAAGCCGCGTTTCCTGGGCGCGCGTGAGGCCAACCGCCGAAATGACCCGGGCCATCGAGCGGTGACGGCGCGCGGCGGCGAGCTGCAGCAGATCGTCGATCCCATGGGTGATGCTGCGCTTGCGCTGGCTGGCCACGGCGTGTTCGAGGAGGCGGGCCGTGATCGGGTCCACCTTGGCCGCCACGAGGCTGCGCACCAGCTCGACGCGACGGGCTGCCGAGGCCGAGTAGTCGTCGAGCAGGGTGGTCAGGCCCGAGTCGGCGTCCAGGATGCGGCCGAAGCGGAACAGCTCGTCCTCGACCTCGTCGAGAACACCACCCTGTTCAGCGGCCGCGAACAGAACGTTGTCGGCAGTGATCTCGAGTGCGTCGAGTAGATCCCACGGCGATGACCAGCGAAGCGATACCCCGTCGCGAACGACCTGCGCAGTACTGGCGACGACCTTGCCCTCCAACAGCCCACCGACCAGATTCGCTCGCCGCTCGGGATCGGTGGTGGGATCACCCAGTTTGCGCCGTAGTTGGGGTTGCCTGATCAGCAGGTCGACGACCTCGTAAAGCTCCTGGGCGAGGCCGGTGAGACCGTCGGCGGTCCGGAACCGCGCCGTGACGGCGTCCAGGCGCTCACCGAGCGCAGTGAGCGCGTTGCGGCTGGCGGCGTGCATCACTGCTGGCTGCCGGCCTGCGCACGGCTGGCGACGTCCGCGGCTTCGAGGCCCGCGATGAAGGAATCGACCGTCGCCCGGACTTGGGCATCGTCAGACAGACGCTGGTCGATGATCTTCTCGGACAGTTCGACGGCGAGGGTGCCGATCTCCGCGCGCAGTTCCCGGACGATGGCGCCACGCTGGGTGGCCAACTGCTCGTCGCCCCGGGCGACGATGCGAGCGGCTTCCTCCTGAGCCTGCGTGCGGAGTTCCTCGATGGTCCGCTGGGCTTCGGCCCGAGCGTTCTCGCGGATCTGAGCCGCCTCGGCGCGGGCTTCCTTCAGGGCGTCCTGGTACGTCTTCTCGGCCTCGGCGAGCTTCTTCTTCGCCTCCTCCGCGTCCTGCATCTGCTTGGTGATGATCGCCTGCCGCTCGGCCAGGGGGGCCTGGATCCTGGGCAGGATGTACTTCGCGATGATGCCGAGGATCAGCAGGAAGGCGATGAACTCCGCGATGAACGTCGCGTTGGGCACCAGGAAGTTGCTCGAGGCCATCGTGTGTTGTGCCATGAGATCGATTCCCTGTCTGACTGGGATTTACTTGCTGGAGAGGACGAAGACAAACAGCACGGCGAAGGCCAGGTTGATGAAGTACGCGGCCTCGACCAGTCCGACGGTCAGGAAGAACAGGGTCTGCAGCTGACCCTGTGCCTCGGGCTGGCGGGCTACGCCCTGGATCAGTGAACTACCCGCGAGACCGTCACCGATACCCGCGCCGACCGCGCCGCCGCCGAGCGCCATGCCGCCGCCGACGAGCCCGCCCGCGGTCTCGATTGCCTGGTTAAGAGTGTTAGCCATTTCTCCTCAATTCGGTTGAAAAAGACGAATGACGTCATGGGTGCGTTCGAGCGGTCGGAACGTCAGTGGTGCGCGCCCTCCTCGGAAGGTGCCACCGAGCTGAAGTACAGGATGGTCAGCAGCCCGAAGATGAACGCCTGGATCAGCCCGATCGCAGCGTCGAACAGTTTCCAGAGAATGTCTGGCAGCCACAGGACGAACGCCGGCATGGCGGCGATGAGCGCGACCATGATGGTTCCGGCGAAGATGTTGCCGAAAAGTCGCAGCGCGAGGGTGATGGGCTTCATCAGCTCTTCGACGAGATTGAGCGGGATGAGCATGTACGGCTTGCGGAACAGGTGGGCGTAATACCCGCGAAAGCCCTTCTTGCGGATACCGACCACATGCATCGTCCCGATCACCGTGATGGCCAACGCGTAGGTGAGATTGACGTCGGAAGCAGGCGGCGGGACGTACTCGGGGTGGTGCCCGGTGGGCACGATCGCAATCAGGTTGGCGATGAGGATGAACAGGAACAGCGCCATCGCCATGGGCACGACGAACGGGGCCGTCTTTACACCCATCGAGGACTCGACCTGTTTCTCGACCTCCTCGGTGACGGTTTCGAATACCAGCTGGAGCTTCGTGGGCTGGCGGGCGCTGGCCTTGCGCCGGACCAGGAATCCGAGCAACACGATGATCGCGCCGGCAACCAGCGTCGCGGTGATCGTGTCCCCGTTGAGCGTCACGCCGAAGAGGTGCCACTGGATGTGCTCACCGGGCGTGATGTTGATTGCCTGGACCTGCGCGCTCACCTGGGGATCCCTTCCGTCGCCGAAGAACGCATCATGAGGACGGGCGCATACTACGGAACACCGGCAAGGCGGCTCCGACGAGCATCAGAATCTGGAATACGGCTAGGCCGGCGAACACGCCCAAGCCGTCGGGCCGGAGCAACAAGGCGATGGCAATCGAGAAGATCGTGATCCCGCTGAGGCGGCCAAGCACGCCGTTGCGGAACCGGGCTTTGGTCACGCTCGCGTCGGTCGCATAGGCGATGACGGATTTTTGCAGCATGCGGTTGTTGAGCGCGCCGAGCGCAATTCCCAGGCAGCCGAGGAGCCCCATCAGTGGATGCCCCTCCAGGGAGGTAATGACGGTGGCGACCACGCCCAGTGCGGTACCCAGGATGGCCGATCTGCGCAGGTTGGCCCGCGGGTCTACCAGCGGGGCCATCGCTTGGTGCACGGTCATGTCTCCACTCGAAGTCTCGGGATCAGCGTTTGAGGAACGACCTCATTCGGACGGAGGTGTAACAGACGCCCCCGACGAGGCCGAGGGCGATTCCAAGCAGAACCAATATGGGAGATGTGTGCAATAACCCGTCCAGCCACCAGCCGAGGGCGATGCCCGCTGCAAGCGTCGCGGCGGACACGGTTCCGATGCCCAGCAGGGTGGACCATCCGGGGGGTTCGCGAGTCACGGTCACCCATATCGTGAGAGCCCCGCAGGACGGGCGTTTTAGCCTGCCTTCCGACGCAGAAACGAACCTATCACAGCACAAATGGGCCCCCTCGCCACCACCCAGCGGCCTGTCAGGCAGCGCCGGCCGGGGAGGGTGAGTTGCGGTGGTTCACCGTTTGACGTGGCCCAGGGCAACCCCAGGGGCCGGTCCACGGCGACCGCGCAGGGGTACGACCGAAACCACCGCGGCAATTGCCGCGACCGCCAAGGTAGTGACCACGACCCAGACCCCGCGGTAGATCGACAGCGCGACGCCGCCGAGCGCCAGAAGCGCGGACCAGAAGTAGAGCAGCAGAACCGCGCGGCGGTGGCTGTGACCCATTTCGAGTAACCGGTGGTGCAGGTGTTGCTTGTCGGGCGCGAAAGGGGATTGGCGGCGCACGACGCGGCGGGCGACCGCAAGCAGGAGGTCAACGAATGGGACAGCCAGAACGGCGACCGGGATCAGCAGCGGGAGGGCCAGCGGCAGCGACCCGAGGGCGCCGGTGAAAGCCTGCGGATCTGCGTTCGTGGTGGCGGTCGCGGCCGCCGCCGAGAGCATGAGCCCGACCAGCATCGACCCCGAGTCGCCCATGAAGATCCTGGCCGGGGAGAAGTTGTGCGGTAGGAAACCCAGGCACGTCCCTGCGAGCGCCGCGGTGAGCAGCGTGGGTGCCGCGGCCACATCGAGGAACCCGCGCTGGGCCAGGTGGTAGGAGAAGAGGAAGAACGCGCCGGCACCGATCGCGGAGACACCGGCCGCGAGGCCGTCCAGGCCGTCGATGAAGTTGACGGCGTTGATCGTCAGCACCGTCAACAGGATCGTCACCGGGATCGCGAGGTCGCTGCCGAGGCTCACCGTGCCGCTGCCGGGCAGGTAGAAATCGGCCAGCTGTACGCCCCCCATCGTGACGAGAATCCCGGTGGCAAGCACCTGCCCGGCGAGTTTGGTGAGGGAATCGAGTTCGTACCTGTCGTCGAGGACGCCGATCAGGCAGATTATCGCCCCCGACGCGACGATCCAGCCCATCTCCGGGCCATTGGTGAACGCGCCCTTCAACGCCGGCAGTCGGGCCGCGACGAAAAGCGCCATCGCCAAGCCGAACAGCAGCGCGACGCCTCCCATTCGAGGGGTCGCGACGGCGTGGACATCACGGTCGCGGGGCTTGGCGACCGCCCCCCACGCGATCGCGGCCCGCCGAGCCAGCGGCGTGACCAGGAAGCTGCCCGAGGCCGCGATGCAGCCCACCAGCGCGTACTCCAGGCTCGGATGATGGACGGCCATGTCAGCCTGCGAGGTCCGCAACGACCTCACGCAGTTGATCTGCGGTCACCGCGCCGGCGCGCAGGATGATCGGGATCTCGCCGGTGACGTCGACGATCGTAGACGCCACCCGAGCCGGCGCGGTTCCACCGTCGAGATACACGGCCACGGCGTCACCGAGCTGTTCTCGGGCCTGTTCGGCTGTCGCTGCCGGCGGCTGCCCGGAGATGTTGGCGCTCGACACCGCCATGGGGCCGGTCACTTCGAGCAACTCCAGGGCGACCGGATGCAGCGGCATCCGGATCGCGACCGTTCCGCGGGCGTCGCCGAGGTCCCAGTTCAGCGACGGGGCGTGCTCCACGACGAGGGTCAGAGCGCCCGGCCAGAATGCCTCGATGAGATCCCAGGTGCGCTCGGCGACGACGCTGGCCAGACCCTCGATCGTGGTCCACGAGCCCACCAGGACGGGCACGGGCATGTCCCGCCCGCGGCCCTTCGCTCTGAGCAGGTCGGCAACCGCGGTGCGATCGAAGGCATCCGCACCGAGCCCGTACACCGTGTCGGTCGGCAGGACGACAAGTTGCCCCGACGCGACACAGTGCGCGGCCGAGGCGATCGCCTGAGCATGCACCGCCGCGTCAGCGCAGTCGTAGAAGAGTGCCACGCGGCCATCCTGCCCTAACCGCGGATGGCTACGGAGTAGCGCGGCCGTCCGGCCAGGTCATCGTGGTCGGTGATATCGAGCCAACGGCCGTCCGATTGCAACAGGCCCGGTACTGCTGCACCCTGGGTGTCGTCATGCTCGAGGGCCAGCATGCCACCCCGGCGCAGCAGGGCAGCGGCCCTGTCGATGACAGCAGGCACGAGGGCCAGGCCGTCCGCTCCGGCGAACACCGCTCCAGCTGGGTCGGCGCGCACTTCGGGGCTGACATCGGTCGAGGCCGGCACGTACGGTGGGTTGCTGAGCACGGCGTCGGCCCGGCCGGCGAGATCGGCGAGCAAGCCGCCGTCGCGAACATCGGCATCGACCACGCGGATGCCGGTGCCCGCGGTATTGCGCCGCAACCACGCCAGAGCGGGACCGGAGTTCTCCACCGCCCAGACCTGGGCGCCCGGCACCTCGTCGGCGACCGCGACCGCGAGCGCGCCCGATCCGCTGCACAGGTCGATGACGATCGGTGCCGGTGATGCGTGCAGGCGCGCGAGGACGGCGTCGACAAGTAGCTCGGTCTCCGGTCTCGGGATGAACACGCCGGGCCCGACGGCCACGGCGACGTGCCGGAAAGGGGCCTGCCCGATGATGTACTGCGCCGGCTCACGCTGCTCGCGCCGGGCCACCGTGGCCTCGAAGGCGGCGATGGCGGGTGTCGGAAGCTGGGTGAGCGCGGCCAGCCGGACTCTTTCCATACCGAGGCAGTGGGCGAGCAGGAGTTCGGCGTCGACCTCTGGCGAGGCCACGCCCGCTGCCCGGAGGCGGTCGGCGGCAGCCCTGAGCAGCTGGCGTGGGGACGTCATCCCTGCCCGGCGAGCATCGCCTCGTTGTCCGCGCGGCGCAGCGCGTCGATGACATCGTCGAGAGCGCCGTCGAGCACCTGGTCGAGGTTGTAGGCCTTGAACCCGACGCGGTGATCGCTGATGCGGTTCTCGGCAAAGTTGTAGGTCCGGACCCGCTCAGATCGATCGACGGTGCGCACCTGCGAACGCCGGGCGTCCGAGGCCGCTGAGTCGGCCTGTTCCTGGGCACTGGCGAGCAGCCGGGCCCGCAACACCCGCATGCCCGCCTCCCGGTTCTGCAGTTGGCTCTTCTCGTTCTGCATGGAGACGACCGTGCCGGTGGGGATGTGGGTGATGCGCACCGCCGAGTCGGTGGTGTTGACACTCTGACCCCCGGGTCCGGAGGAACGGAACACGTCGATGCGCAGGTCGTTGGGGTCGATTTCGACCTCGACCTCCTCGGCTTCGGGGAGCACGAGAACCCCCGCCGCCGACGTATGGATCCTGCCTTGGGACTCGGTGGCGGGGACCCGTTGCACGCGGTGGACACCACCCTCGTATTTGAGCTTTGCCCAGACGGCGTCGCCCGGCCTGCGCGAGCGCACCGCGATGGTTGCTGATTTCGTGCCGCCCAGATCAGTCGGCTCGTCATCGAGGATCTCGGTGGTCCAGCCCTGGCGCTCGGCATAGCGCAGGTACATCCGCAGCAGGTCGCTGGCGAACAAGGCCGACTCGTCGCCGCCCTCGCCCGCCTTGACCTCCAGAATCACGTCCTTGCCGTCGTTCGGGTCCTTTGGCAACAGCAGCTCGCGCAGGCGTGTTTCGATCGCGACGATTCGGTCGGCGAGCACCTCGGCCTCGGCCGCAAAGGAAGGGTCCTCCGCGCCCAGCTCACGGGCCGCGTCCAGGTTTCCCCGCACCTCGTCCAGCTCGTTCGCGGCGGCGACGATGGGGGCAAGCTCGGCGAAGCGGCGGCCGAGCGTGCGGGCCCGCGCTTGATCGTTGTGCACGGAGGGGTCCGACAGCGCCGCCTGCACCTGCTCGTACTCGGCACGAAGGGCAGGTAGCCGCCCGGGCTCGTCACTGTGCGCAGTCATCGTCAACCTCTCCCCTCGACATCCAGGTGGGCAAATCAAACGGC
>JALYIL010000127.1 GCA_030775825.1 Actinomycetota bacterium | reverse complement strand
GGGCGCGGAAGGGATAGCGTCCGACTTTGCCGCTGGTCGGGCGCGGAAGGGATAGCGTCCGACTTTGCCGCTGGTCGGGCGCGGAAGGGATAGCGTCCGACTTTGCCGCTGGTCGGGCGCGGAAACTGTCGATGATAGTGAGTTGCTAGGTACCAACGGCGGCTGCCCGACCCGCGCCGGTCCACTGCTCATCATCGGTGACGTCGGCGATAACCTTTAGCCACGCTGGCACTGGCAATTGTTCGCCAAGCCCGTCATCAAACTCGGCCAGCAAGCTACCGTCGTCGAACTCGTCGATCGCGAAGCTGTAACCGTCGCGGGTTAGCTGGTGCCGCCGTTTGTGGAGGTAGCGGACAGGCAAGGCCGAGAGCACGGCCCACTCGGTCTCGTTCAGGTAGAGCGAGGTCGACGCGATCTCGCGAGGTCCTGGTCCTAGACGAACTTTATGGCCAAGCTTTTGGATCACGGCGTCCCCGCGCGTAATCGTGCGCAGGCGAAGTCGCGTCCCCATGATGTAGGCGTCAAGGATGTCCTCCACCTGGTCGACCCCAGATGGAACCTCCCGAACCAGGTACCGACGTTCGCGCTCGACATGTGCGTACTTCAGATGCTCCACGCTTCCTCCAAGCCGTGTCCGGCACCGGGAAACTTACTCATCTGCGCTGGCATGGAGGTACAGCGTGACCGCTCATGGCGCAGACGACGGTGACCCCGATGCTGGATGACTCGCAGGTTGGCGGGATGGACTGACTGGACGGTCTTCATGGCATCTCGATGGCCGATTCGGGCCGGTCGAGCTTAGGTTGTCTTTGTGCCCAGTCCCCGCTCCTACATTCTCTGTGGAACCCCCCGCACGGGGAGCACCCTGCTGTGCAGCCTGCTCTGCTCGACGGGGGTCGCCGGGCGACCGGATTCCTACTTTCGCGAACCCGACCAGCAGAGGTGGACCACGCACTTCGGGGTGCCGATCACGGAGGATGGCCAATTCGACTACGCCGAGTTCGTAAGGTCGGCCGTGCAGTTCGGGAGCACGCCGAACGCCGTTTTCGCAGCTCGCATCATGTGGGGAACGATGCACCGATTGGTTGATGGGCTTAACCCGCATCCGAATGAGCGGAGCGATGTTGACGTGCTCGAAGACGCCTTCGGACCCCTCAGGTTCGTGCATCTGCGACGTCGGGACGTCGTCGGACAGGCAGTGTCCTGGGCGCGTGCTGAACAGAGCGGGTACTGGCAGCAGGGCGACAAGGCACAGGCGGATGCTCGCCTTGACCTCGACCAAATTGACGCCCTCGTCGCGACGATCCACGGGCACAACGACGCTTGGCGGACGTGGTTCGCCGCTGGGGCAGTAGAACCGCTCGACGTGACTTACGAAACCCTTGTCTGCCATCCAGGGCAGACGGTCACGCGCATTCTCGACTTCATCAAGGTCGAGCCCCCTACTGACTGGATACCGGAATCACCGCATCGCCAACAGGCAGACGCGATGAATGCGGACTGGGTTCGGCGTTACCGCGCTGGGACACGGTGAGCCCTAGTTCGAGACGACGGCTGTATGCCGCGCCGGCGACCGGAACGCACGCACATGCCGCTGGTCGGGCGCGGAAGGGATAGCGTCCGACTTTGCCGCGCAGAGTGTGTGGCCGCGACGCTGGGGTGGGGCATCCTTTGTCCATGAGCAATCTGCAATACCCGACGCGGTTTGTGCACCCGCCGTGGAGGTACCTGGTGCTGGCCATCGCCATCCAGGTCATCGCCGCTGGCGTTCTCGTGGTGCTCTTTCACCGTGGTCCATCACCGCTCATTCTGGGAATATTGCTTCCGGCCGCTCTCGGCACCACTGCATGGCAGTGGCATGGCGCGAGTAGACCAGTGGGCCCCGACAGCGACGATCGCGCCTAGGCGCGCCCGACGTCCGCACATGCCGCTGACGGCGAGCGGTCCGGGGCGCTGAGTCCGACGTGGTGAGAGCTTCCAGCCAGTTGGGTCAGTGCGCAGGTATGTCGCCAGCCGGTTCGAAAGCTGAGATCTCGACTGTGTTGCCGGGATCGGGGGTTACCGGCCCGCTGCATTGGTCCATCCGACTTGTCAACCAGCTGGTTGGCGCCGAATAGGTCGTGCCTTGACCGGGTAGCAAGACGTTCATCCCCGTCGCGGTATCGGTGACGTGCTCGTCGCATCGATATTTGGCGACCGTGAACAACGCCTCCCGCCCGCCGCCCAGCGTCACGGGCGAGGGGGGTTGATGCGAGATGTACTGGCCGGTCCCTAACACGTAGCTGAACGGCATGAGGTGTCCGGCCGAGTCGAGGAAAGCCACTGTGGGGTAGCCGGTGACGCTGCACGGGATCGAGGATGCGCTGATCACCGCGATGGTTACCGCGTGCTCGCCGGTCGCCCCAGACACCGATGGCCCGCGTCGAATGCCCAGGGCCGCAGCCGGGCATGGAATCACGGGCATCCCCGTCGTCGTAGGCGACGCTACCGAGTCCGCTCGGCCGCTCGGCCGCTCGGCGCTAGCGGTCGGTGCCGAGGCAGGGCTGGACGACTGCGCCAGAGAATGGGTCGACGAACAGGCGGAGACTCCGCCCGACCCAGCCATGATCAGGATTAGCGAGCAGCACGCCTCGATAGCTCTGTGCACACCGAACCTCCTGCATTGCCCCCGACCAGATGACAGCTCCGGCGCTCGTTCTGTTGCACGGGCGTGCCGCTCGCTCAACATCCGCTCTTGCCGCGTTGGGTGCGCGGAGCTGTCGAAGATTGATCGTCGGTTGCTCAGGTGTGGCGTGGGGGATCGCGGTCAGCAGGATGGCGGAGTCCTCGAGAGCGGTCACCGAGTGCCGCGCGTTCGGGATCTCGAGAAGGTCGCCGGTACGTGCTTCCCACGTCTCGCCGTTGGCATGCAGCTCGATGCGCCCGGAGATGACCTATAGGGATGCCTCGCCTGGGTTGTCATGATCGGCTAGCTCGGCGTTGGCCGTCATCGCGACGACGGTCTGCCGCATCGTGTGCTCGTGTCCGCCGATGACGGTCGTAGCGGCTCGCGCGGAGTCGGCGCGATGTGCGGCGGCGAGTTGCTCGCGGGCGAGGGCGTGGAGTGACGTCTTGACAATGGCACGTCTTCCTGCTCGATTTGCGTTGCGGTCGGTGGATGGCCACTGAGATAACAGAGGTCCATTCCTTATTCTGATGATGCTCGCCGAACGTGAGTACGACCGTTCTTGCCGCGTAGCGGCATCATCCGCTCACTGCCGCGATATTTGCGCGCCCAATCCGTCGATATCGAGCACGACGCGGGCGAGGACGCCTCGCCTAGATGAATCTGCTATGTGACGCTTGGTCACATTTCAGCGAATGGGGCACCGCGTTCGGCCGCGTCGTCGGGCAGTCCGGACGGTCGGCCTTGCTGACGTGCGAAGGCCCTGATCAGCGAGTCGATGTGTTCCGTGTTGTCGACCATTTCGCGGTCACGGGGATTCGGGATCTTGACGTTGGCGAACGGGTCGTCGTCAGGATGGTGGAAAGCCTCGCGTCGGGCGTTCCACAGCGTGTACTGGTTGAACGCGTTCGCGATGAAGGCGTTGCCGGGGACGTGGTGCGTCTCCCAGCTGGGGCCTTCCGTCGGCAGATCGCCGAGCAGCAGCGCCGCACGTCGGCTGACCGGCACGATGACCTCGCGGGCCACGCCCAGCGAGGTTCCAGTCCCATCCTCGGCGGCGGTGACGCTTGGGCCGAGGATGACCGGTGTGTCCGACGTCGCGAGCGTCTTTCGTTCCCAGGTGATGAGCATCCATGGCCGACGGAAGAACACGAGGTTGGTCATGCCGGGCAGCGTCTCGGCGATGATTTGAAGGCGCTGGTGGTTGCCCAGGTCGAACGTATTGGCGCTGGCGAGCATTCGGGCGCGCAGCCGCTCTACCTCTTCGTCCGGGGTTTCGGGAGGTAGCTGGAGTCGTTCACGGACCTGCTTGGTCGTCGACACGCCTACCTCGAGCTTGAGGAAGGTGCGGCCGATCTCTTCACCTTCGGTGCGGGTCGACTGCGATCGCAGATGTTGCAGCCCGATCCACATCGCGACGAGGTAGCGGTCATCCAAGGACATCGGCCACACGCGCTCGTCGAGCATGCGGGCGAGCGCGCCCGCGGCCTTCCCCTCGATCCCACTGAGCTGACCCTCGAACGCGTCGGCTGGGCCGACGTCGCTCTCGACAGCGAAGTAATCGGTTTGGACGGTGGCGTCACCAACCGCGATCAGGTGGCTCGTACTGTCTCCGAGCGGCACGCGTCGCAGCTGGGCACGATCGTCGGCAAACCTCGACAAGTAGAACCTGGGAACGACGTGGTGTCTGCGTGCGATCGGCATGGCATCGTCCACCGTAGGCGACTGATCGCGGAGTTGCCGCGGAGTTCTTCGTCCAGGACACGATCGCTGGCGCTAGGCTCGTTTCGTGCCTGGCGCCGCGGGACCGACGCGCGCACAACTGGAGTCTGCTGCGCGTGATCTCGTCCGCGATGCCTTCGAGGTACTGGCAGAGGATCACGTCATTCCCACCGCGACCGGATACCCGTTCATACGTGTCGGCCGCGACTACTTCGGCCCAAGTCTCATGCCGCTCGCAACCTTCGTGACGTTGGAAAGCCTGCTGAACGCCGCCTACCCGAATAGGTTCGCCGATCCACTCCGGCGGAAGGACGCCGAATTCGCGAACCGTTACGTGTTCGGCCTCATCGAAGGTTGTGTGCGCCGCTGCGTCGACGGCGAGCGTTACCACCCTGATGAGCCGGGTGTCGCGGAATCCATCGCTGAACTCTTCGGAGTGCTAGACGCCAGTGAGGACGAGCTATGCGTCGTGCGTGCGATGTCCCACGTGTCAACAGCGGACGGCAAGCCGATCACTATTGACGGCGTCCAAGTCCGGCCCGAGCACGGTGATCAGCAGCGCTCATTCGACTTCTTCATGCAGGAATTCCGACAGCAGATCCCTGGCGCTGGAGGTACGTTCAATCGGGAGATCCCACACGTCTTCGCGCAGCCGCACGCCGTCATTGCTGCGCACGGACCGAGTGGGCCAGACGGCGCGTTCGACGCTACTGAGACGCTGAGCGGACAACTCAATCGCTGGACTCTCGCGATGCGCTTACTAACTGGAGCGACGGCTCGCGCGCACTACGAAGTCCGCGGCTCGACCACCCTTGTTGGGGCGATCGACGCCCACCTGTATGAGTTCACTCGCAGCTTCACGATGCCGATGGCGCGGCGCACGTTGGTCGTTCGGCGCGAACATGAGCGCGCCGTCCAACAACTGCTCGCCCTCATCGACTCTGTCGACGCGAGGCGTGAAGGCGTGGTGTCAGCGTCACTTGATGTCGCGCTTGGGCGTTTCAACGCGTCCTTCACCGGCGACTCCGTGCTGAGCCTCGTCGATCTAGCGACAGCGATGGAGGCGGTATTCATCGACAGAGTGGACGGCTCGGAAGGCCTGTCCGGGCGTCTTCGAACCAGAGCGGCAGCACTGCTCGTCACCGAGCAAGATGGCGCCGACAAGGTATTCAACGATGTGAAGGCGTTCTATGCCCTGCGTTCGACGCTCGTACATGGCGGCACGCTCACGGAGAAGAGGTTCAAGGCTCAGATCCTAGGAATCTCGACGATCGCAGAACGCAACATGTTTGGGGTCGCCACGGTCCAAGCCGTAGACCGGATGAGAGATCTCGTACGCCGAGCGATTCTTTCGCGTCTGTGCCTCGCGACCGGAGATGATCCCCTATGGCGATTCGATCCCGATACCTCGATGGACGTTGCGTTCTCTGACGACGCCAAGCGGCAGCAGATGCGCGGTCGGTGGCATGCGATGTTGGACGGCATCAGTGCGGCGGAGTCCGTGCAGAATCTGGCGGCGCCAGAGAACCCAATCCGGGTCGATTACGGCGCGAAAGGATCGGCGTAGGTTGAACAGTAGGTCGATGTCGGCAAGTAGTTGATCTTTGACGCAGACCACCGACCGGTGACCCACCAGGAGCCTTTTCATGACCTTGCCGGTCCGCGCATAACGGCGCGGTCGCATTCGCCGTCCCCTCGTCTCAGCCCGCACTAGATTCGGCGATCTCGCGTAGGGCTTTCGGCACGGCAAGTTGATCGACTCGGCTACTGCCTCCATTCTGTCAGCGTGCTCGAGGAAGCGAAGGAACGCGCGCGCGAACGGCGGCTTGGGAGCGACGCCCGGGCCGGGCGGCGGATTCGTGATCAGGTTCGCCAAACGCAGTGGCAGTACGTGCGTCGTCACTGGGGCTTCCTCGGGGTCGGACTCGTGCTCGGCGGCCTTGCGACGGCCTTCGTGGCCAAGATCGCCCCCAACGTGTTCCTGCGTGGCGCGGTAGTCGGCGCGGGCGTCGTCTTCGTGTTCGGCGGCCTGGCGTTCACGGTCTTCCTGTTCACTGGCAGCGGGCCGCGAACGATGGGTGCCATCGCTGAGACGTGGACGTCCTCAGAACTCCGGCCACTCCGCAAGCACGGGTGGAAGCTGATCGACCACGTCTACTATCGCTACGCCGACGTCGATCACCTGCCTGTGGGGCCGGGTGGTGCCATCGTGGTCGAGTCGAAGTGGAGTGCCCGGGTTTGGATGACACTGGCCTCGGATCCAGACTTCTCGCGCCACCTTGCGCGAGTGCAACGCAGTGCACACGACGTGCGGCTGGCGACACCGCAGCTGCGCCGCGAAGGCAGCGGTCGACCTGTGCTTTTCCTCTGGGGTGGCGGCCAGACCAGTGGGCGGCAACCAGCCGAGCCGACAAACGTCGATGGGGTGGACGTCGTATACGGAGTAGCCGCAGCCAAGCTGTGGCGCTCCCGAATAGCCTCTGCGCCCGCGCTCTTCGACCAGGACGAGATCAGCGAGATCTGGTCACGCCTCCGCTCGCAAGCCGCCAAGACCGACGAGCAGGACAGTGCCGAACCGTCGCCGCCCACCTTCACACGGCTCTACTGGACCGCGTTCGCCACAGTGCTGGCCGCGGTCCTCGGAGTGCTCGGTGGCATCTACGCGACGCGGTTCGCCGGCGGCTTGAGCGGCGGCTATGTGTACGCCGCGATCGCGGGTGCGGCAGGCGTTGGGGTACGCCGGGTGAGTCCGCTCCGCTATCCCGCCCTGGGCTGGCTCGCTGGAGCCGGCTTCGTCGCCATCTTGCTGGTGGCTTTGCAGCTCTTCGGCTGATCCGACGGAACGGAGGGTTGGAGGCCCGCCGTCCGGCGGACGGCGAATGCCCTCGAGCTATTCGATCGGAGCCTGGGCTGCTGACCACTCGAGCGCATTGCCGAGATTCGAACAGCGCGCCGCCGCACCGCGTCGTGTACAAAAACAAGCGCACAAGCTTGATGCTGATGTGTACCCGATGTGTACCCGCGACCTATTTCGTGATCATGGACTGAGTCCAGAAACGGCTACAGGCCCCATAAAATGAGACCTGTAGCGTGGTGCCCCCGGCAGGATTCGAACCTGCGCCACCGCCTCCGGAGGGCGGTGCTCTATCCCCTGAGCTACGGGGGCGGCAAACCCGACAAGCCTACCAGCGGACGCGATCTCCGCTCAGTTCGACGGAGCCGGGAGCGGGGCAGCTCCGAGGCCGCGAAGCAACTGCTCCATCGACACGATCTCCGCGCTCTGAGCGTTGATCATCGCTTGGGCGAGGTCGCGTACGTAGGGCTGTGTGGCGTGCTGCTGTGCGTATTGGGCCATCGGGATGCCGCCCTGATGGTGATGAATCATCAGCTGCAGAAACAGGATGTCCAGGGCCTTGCCATGGGTGCTCTGCAGTTCGGTCATCTGCGCCGGGGTCGCCATGCCCGGCATGAGGCCGTCGCTCTGCAGGTGCGAATGACCCGCCATCCACGCCATCGGGGTGGGATTCCCGCGGGCCAGCCCCCACGTGTCGAGCCACCCCTGCATCTCGCCCACCTGGAACAGCTGCGAGGTCTCGATGTCGAAAGCCAGGACCTTGATGCCCGAGTCGCTGGTGTTGTCGCGCGCGTACCCGGCCATCGTGATCGCCTGCTGGTGATGGGTGGACATGTCGCGTGCAAACCCGGCATCGACCGAGGTCGTCGACGGCGTCGAGACCGAGGACTGCCCGCTGGCTCCCCAGAGGTGACCGACGGCGACCGCGCCGACGAGGGCGGCGACCGCGACGATCGCGATCAACGCCCCCCTCAGCCCGCGGAAGGGCACGTCTGGCCGGCCGGTGCCGGCTGGCACCGTGTCACTCAAGTCCAGGTCGGCACTCAGGTCAGGCCGCCGGGGTCCACAGCGGGTGTCCGAACGTGCTCGGGTGGGTGATGAAGGTCGGCTGCGAGCAGGTGGCGCCGTATTCCGGTGTTGTCTTCGGGTTGTAACGCAGCGCGTCGATGAACTTCTGAATGCGCGGATCGGAGGCGGAGGTGACCTTCAGTTGATAGCCCCATGACTGCAGGGAGATCGGCGAGTCAAGCGTCGGGTACGGGCTCATGGCCATCCGGTCCTGACCGGACACCAGCTTGGTGAGCGTGGCAATCTCGGTGGCCGGCAGGCTCGGCTGGTAGGTGATCCAGACTGCCCCGTGTTCGAGCATGTGCACGGCGTTCTCGTTGGCGATCGCGACGGGGTAGACCGTGCCGGTGCAGTCGGCCCAGTACTGGCTGTGGTTGCCGCCGATGGGCGGCGACGTGTCATAGGTGAGGTTGCCCTGCACGTGCGAGCGGCTCGGCTCCGGCTTGAAGGAGACACCTTGAATGTCGGCCGCGCACTTCAACTCGTTGAGGAACGAGGTCGAGTTCGTGCCATTCATGGCCGAGCAGCCGGCATTCGCAGCCGGCTTGTTCTTGTGCGAGGCGACGGCGAAGGCGACGATGGCGGCCGCGAAGGCGACCAGCACGATCGCGGTGACGATCAATCCCCACGGCGTCTGGCGCTGATTGACGATCGACTTGCCGGGCTTCTTCTTCGCCGGGGGACGGCCGGCTGGGGGGCGGCCAGCAGGCCGCTTCGCCGCCGCAGCCCGCGACGCCGCCGCGGATTTGGCCGGCGTCGAGGGACCTGACTTGCGCTGAGCCATGGGCCTGCCTTCGGTTCACTTGTGCTGGGGTAGGGCCGTTGAAGCGGCCAGTTCGTGCTCGAGGAACGAGATGAGTCTAGGTCGTGGTCCTAAGAGACGTGTCGCAGCGCCGCCAAGGCCCGTAAATCGTTGTCACTGGGGCCACTACGATTGCCCGGTGACTCCCGCTGGACTCTCGGCTGCCGTAGCGGCGGCGGTTGCCGAATGCCTCGCGGCGGGAGACTTCGCCGGACAGGTGCCCGCAGACGTCGTCGTGGAACGGCCGAAGAATCCCGAGCACGGTGACTACGCGACGAACGTGGCACTGCGCCTGGCCAAGCCGGCGGCCAAGCCGGCTCGCGAGATCGCCGAGGCGATCGCAGCCCGGCTGCGCGAAGCACCGGGCGTCGCTCGCCTCGACGTCGCCGGGCCTGGTTTTCTGAACATCACCTTGGCAGCCGACGCCCTGGGCGCCCTGGCGCGGACCATCGTCGAGGCAGGTCCCGCCTTCGGGCGTGGCGAGGAATTCGCCGGGCAGAAACTCAATCTCGAGTTCGTCTCGGCCAATCCCACCGGACCTGTACACCTGGGTGCGGTGCGGTGGGCAGCGGTCGGCGACGCCCTCGCCCGGCTGCTTCAGGCCAGCGGCGCCGATGTCACGCGCGAGTACTACTTCAACGACGCGGGCAGCCAGATCGAGCGCTTCGCCCGGACCCTGCGCGAGGTGGCGAACGGTCGCCCCGTTCCCGAAGACGGCTACGCCGGCCCGTACATCTACGAGATCGCCGCCGCGGTGGTGGCTCAGCACCCGGGGCTGCTTTCCCTGCCTGAGGACGAGCAGGCCGAGATCTTCCGGCGCGATGGCGTCGAGCTGATGTTCGCCGAGATCCGTGCTTCGCTCGCCGGGTTCGGGGTCGCATTCGACGTCTACTTCAACGAGCGCGACTTGCACGACCGCGGCGAACTCGACCACGCTCTCAAGCGGCTTCGCGACCAAGGCAACGTGTATGAGGCCGAGGAGGCCGTCTGGTTGCGCACCACCGACTTCGGCGACGACCGTGACCGGGTCCTGGTGCGTGGCAGCGGCGAATGGACCTACTTCGCCGCCGACTGCGCCTATTACCTGGACAAGCGCGAGCGGGGCTTCGACAAGGTCGTGATCATGCTTGGGGCTGATCATCATGGCTACATCGGCCGCTTACGCGCCGCGGCCGTGTGCTTCGGGGATGACCCCGACCAGACACTGGAGATCCTGCTCGGCCAGTTGGTCAACCTGGTCAAGGATGGCGAGCCGATCCGGATGAGCAAGCGCGCCGGGAATGTCATCGTCTTGGCCGATCTCGTCGACGCGATCGGGGCGGACGCTGCGCGCTACGCCCTGGTCAGGTACTCCACCGAGCAGACCATCGACATCGACCTGGACCTGTGGGCGCGAAGGACCAACGACAACCCGGTGTACTACGTGCAGTACGCCCACGCCCGGCTCGCGTCCTTGCAACGCAATGCCGCCGATCTGGGCATCGTGCGCTCACCCGAACCGGATCTCGGCCTGCTCGTGCACGAGCGGGAGACAGAACTGCTGGGCGTGCTCGGCGAGTTGCCGCGGGTGATCACCTCGGCGGCGGAGCTGCGGGCTCCTCATCGGGTCGCCCACTACCTCGAATCGGTGGCCGGCACGTATCACCGCTTCTATGACTCGTGTCGGGTGATGCCGATGGGCGATGAAGCCCCGACCGAGCTGACTCACGCCCGGCTTTGGCTGTGCGAGGCGACCCGCGTCGTGCTCGCCAACGGGTTGGCCCTGCTCGGCGTCGCGGCACCCGAGCGGATGTAATCGATGAGCCGCTCCGCACACCCGGCCGGCCCGCGTCATGCCGATGTCTTTCCCGACGCGCACGCGGCCGCCGCGCCGCTGGACGCCAACGCGCTCGACCCGGCGATCTGGCCGTCCTCGGCTCGGCGGACGGGAGGTGTCGTGCACATCGGCGGCGCGGCCGTCACCGATCTCGTGGCCGAGCACGGCACGCCGGCTTTCCTGCTCGACGAGGATGACCTGCGCCAACGCGCGCGCTCGTTCGTCGCGGCGTTCGGCGGCGTGGGTGTCTACTACGCAGGCAAGGCGTTTCTCTGCACGGAGGTCGCACGCTGGATCGCCGAAGAAGGCTTGGGCCTGGACGTCTGCACCGGGGGAGAGCTGGCGGTCGCGCTGGCGGCCGGTTTCCCGTGCGAGCGCATCGGCGTGCACGGCAACAACAAGTCGCGCACGGAGTTGGCCCGGGCGGTGCAGGCTCAGGTCGGGCACGTGGTCGTCGATTCCTTCGCTGAGATCGACCGGCTCGCCGAGATCGCGGCGGCGGCCGGCGTGCGGCAGAGAGTGCTCGTGCGGGTGACGGTGGGCGTCGAAGCCCACACCCACGAGTACATCGCGACGGCCCACGAGGACCAGAAATTCGGCTTCTCCCTGCGCGACGGGGCAGTCGAGCAAGCCGTGTCGACCGTCCTCGCCGCTGACTCGCTGCACTTCGGCGGCCTGCACTCACATATCGGCTCCCAGATCTTCGACACCTCCGGGTTCGAAGTCGCCGCGCATCGCGTCGTCGAACTGTCCGCGGCGATCCGGGCCCGCCACGGGGTCGACGTCGAGGAGATAAACCTCGGCGGCGGCCTGGGCATCGCCTACGTCAGCGGCGATGATCCTGAACCGCCCAAGCAGACGGTCGAACGACTGACGGCGATCGTGGAGCGCGAGTGCGCGAGCGCCGGTCTGCGCATGCCGAAGTTGGCGGTGGAGCCGGGGCGCGCAATCGTTGGGCCGGCCGCTATCACAGTCTACGAAGTCGGCACCGTCAAGGAGGTTCAGCTCGACGGCGGCCTGAGCCGCTTCTACATCTCCGTCGACGGGGGAATGAGCGACAACATCCGCACAGCGCTCTACGACGCCGACTACACCTGCGTGATCGCCAACCGCAGTTCCAATGCCCCCGCGAGGCTGTCCCGCGTCGTCGGCAAGCACTGCGAGAGCGGCGATGTCCTGGTGCGAGAGGCCTGGTTGCCCGGCGACGTGGCTCCCGGTGACCTCCTCGCGGTCGCGGCGACCGGCGCGTACTGCCGCAGCATGGCGAGCAACTACAACCACGTCCCGCGCCCGCCGGTCATCAGCGTGCGTGGCGGGGCATCCTCGGCGCTAGTTCGCCGCGAGACCGAAGAAGACCTGCTGCGTCTGGACACCGGAGCGTCTCGATGACCGAGTGCGTCTCGATGACGGAGTGCGTCTCGATGACGGAGTGCGGCGATGACACGTGAGTGATGCGCTCAAGGTCGCGCTCCTCGGGTGCGGTGTCGTCGGCTCGCAGGTGGTCCGGCTGATGCACGAGCAGGCCGACGACCTGGCCGCTCGCATCGGTGCACCCCTCGAACTTGCCGGAGTCGCGGTGCGGCGTCCCAGCCGGCATTCCGACCTGCCCGCTGACATCGTGACCACCGACGCCGCCGAACTGGTCTCGCGCGAGGACATCGACGTCGTGGTCGAGGTAATCGGCGGCATCGAGCCGGTTCGTACGCTCCTGCTCGATGCCCTCGCCCGGGGCAAGAGTGTCGTCAGCGCCAACAAGGCGTTGCTGGCCGAAGACGGCGCTGCGCTGCACGACGCGGCGGCCCGGGCCGGCGTCGACCTGTACTACGAGGCGGCAGTGGCTGGAGCGATTCCGCTGCTGCGCCCGCTGCGCGAATCCCTCGCCGGGGACCGGATCACCCGGGTGATCGGCATCGTCAACGGCACGACCAACTACATCCTGTCCCGGATGGACGCCACCGGCGCCGGCTTTGACGAGGCGTTGGCTGAGGCGACCGCTCTGGGCTACGCGGAGGCCGATCCCAGCGCCGACGTCGACGGCTTCGACGCCGCGGCGAAGGCGGCCATCCTGGCTGGCCTCGCGTTCCACACCCGGGTCACCACCTCGGACGTGTTCCGCCAGGGCATCGGGGACGTGAGTGCCGCCGATGTCGCCAGTGCGAAGGCAATGGGGTGCACGGTGAAGCTGCTGGCGATCTGCGAGCGCACCCACACCGCCGGGGGCGCCGAACATGTCGCCGTGCGCGTCCACCCGGCGATGATCCCGCGCATCCACCCGTTGGCCGCGGTGGGCGACGCGTACAACGCCGTGTTCGTCGAAGCCGACGCCGCCGGGTCGCTGATGTTCTACGGGCGTGGCGCCGGTGGCGCACCGACGGCGAGCGCGGTACTGGGTGACCTCGTCGCGGTCGCGCGCAATCGAGTCAGGGGCAGCCGGGGCGCAGGCGAGAGCGCCTACGCCGAACTGCCGGTCCAGGCGATGGGTGACGTCAATACCCGCTATCACGTCGCCTTGGACGTCGCCGATCAACCCGGCGTGCTCGCGGCCGTGGCCGGAGCCTTCGCCGACAACGGCGTGAGCATCCAGACGGTAAGGCAAGAGGGACGCGGCGACGCCGCAACGCTCGTTCTGGTGACACACGCCGCGCGGGACGCGGCGTTGGCCCACACCGTGCATCGCCTGGCAGGTATGGAATTCGTCCGTCGCGCCGCCAGCGTCATGCGCGTCGAAGGCATGTCGGCGGAATAGGGGATCTCGCATGTCGGATCGTTCGGCGAAGTTGTGGCCAGGCGTGATCGAGGCCTACCGCGATCGACTCCCGGTGAGCGGCGGGACTCCGGTCATAACCCTGTTCGAAGGCGGAACACCTCTCGTTCCGGCCAAGGTGCTCTCCGAGCGCACCGGTTGCGAGGTGTACCTCAAGGTCGAAGGAGCCAACCCCACAGGTTCGTTCAAGGATCGCGGGATGACTATGGCGATCTCCAAGGCGGCCGAGGACGGCGCGAAGGCGGTGATCTGCGCCTCAACGGGCAACACGTCGGCCAGCGCCGCGGCCTACGCCGTGCGGGCCGGGATGACCTGTGCCGTTCTCGTGCCGCAGGGCAAGATTGCGCTCGGTAAGCTGGCCCAGGCGCTCGTGCATGGCGCCCGGCTCCTGCAGGTCGACGGCAACTTCGACGATTGCCTGGAACTCGCCCGCAAGCTCGCGGTCGACTACCCGGTTGCCCTGGTCAACTCCGTGAACCCGTTCCGGATAGAGGGTCAGAAGACAGCGGCCTTCGAGATCTGTGACCAGCTGGGCCGTGCCCCTGATGTGCATTGCATCCCCGTGGGCAACGCGGGCAACATCACCGCCTACTGGCGCGGGTACCAGGAGTACGCCGCCGATGACATCGTCTCGGCAACGCCACGCATGTTCGGCTTCCAGGCAGCCGGCGCCGCGCCGATCGTGAACGGCGCACCCGTTCTCGCGCCCATGACCATCGCCACCGCGATCCGGATCGGAAACCCGGCGTCCTGGACCCAAGCCGAGCAGGCGCGCGACGAATCCGCCGGTCTGATCGAGGCCGTCACCGACAAGCAGATTCTCGAGGCCTACCGGTTGGTGGCGCGAGCCGAAGCCGTCTTCGTCGAGCCGGCGTCGGCCGCGAGCGTCGCCGGCCTGCTGCAGACCGCGGCGGCCGGTCAAATCCCCGCGGGCTGCACCGTCGTCTGCACCGTGACGGGCAACGGCTTGAAGGACCCGGAATGGGCGATAGCCGGTGCACCGAAGCCCATCACGGTGCCCGTCGACGGACACTCGGCAGCCGTGGCCCTCGGGCTGGCGTAGCCATGCCCAAACCCGCGTTCCGGGCCGGCGCCATCCACGTCCGGGTACCGGCCACCAGTGCCAATCTCGGGCCCGGGTTCGACTCGCTGGGGTTGGCCCTTTCGCTCTGCGACGACGTGATCGCGCGGGTCGTCGATGACGGTCTGCTCGTCGACGTCGCCGGTGAGGGTGAGGACGTTGCCCGCGACGAGCGGCACCTGGTAGTGCGGTCGATGCGGGCGACGTTCGAGCACCTGGGCGGTCAGCCGTACGGGCTGGAGCTTTCCTGCGCCAATCGGATCCCGCACGGTCGCGGTCTGGGTTCATCGGCTGCCGCGATCATTGCCGGCGCGATGCTGGCGCGGGCCCTGGTCGTAGGTGGCGACGAACGGCTACCCACCGCCGCCATGCTTGCCCTGGCCAGCCAGCTGGAGGGTCATCCCGACAACGTCGCGGCCTGCCTGCTCGGCGGCTTGACCGTGGCGTGGCTGGACACGGCCGGGGCGGCCGACGCCGTGCGGCTGGAGGTCGACGCCTCGGTGCGTCCGGTCGCCCTCGTACCCCCGTTCGAGGCGTCCACGCAGCAGGCCCGGGGGCTGCTGCCGGCCACGGTCTCGCAC
>JALYIL010000126.1 GCA_030775825.1 Actinomycetota bacterium | reverse complement strand
GCATTGGCCCCCTCGGCGGCGCCACTGCTGACGGTTCCCGGGTCGCCGCTGCCGCCTCTGCCCCTGCCGCCTCTGCCCCTGCCGCCTCTGAAGAGCCTGGTGAAGTCCGTCCTGCCGAGCCTGCTGCCGACGCTCTGATCACGGCGACCCCTTCCCACTCGAGGGTTCGGACGAGAGCCCCCGCGTGCCGCTCTGCCCGAACGAAGGCCGCGTCGGCGACGGCGGATGGGCGCCGCGGTGAGCGGGCAATCGATAACCCGTCGTTACGAAAGCAGTGATCAAGAGTCCGCGCATTCCCCTGTCGATACGCTCAGCATCTTGCCGGAGGTGATCATGGTTTGGCGGTTCAACGCACCACCCGGGTGGCCTGCGCCGCCGACGGGTTGGGTGCCGCCGCCCGGGTGGGCGCCAGATCCGACGTGGCCTGCCCCGCCGCCCGGGTGGCAGTTCTGGATCGGCGACGCGGTGCCGGGCGAGGCGACCCGCACGGTGGCTACGGGCGAGCCGGCCGTTGCCACCCCAGCACAGGTGCAGCAGGTTGGCCCAGCACACCTGTCGTGGCATGAGCGCCGGCAGGAAAGACACGCCGAGCACGATCATGCCGTGGCTCTCGCAGGGTGGCAGGCTCAGCAGGATCTCGCCGATGAGCTGGCGCGCGCCGCACATGCGGCGCCCACCGGTGGCGTGAGCGTGCCAGGGTTGATGTTGAAGCGCGGCGAGGTGGGACTCTGGGCTGCCGGGGCGGCGTTGATCGAGCCGCGGGTGCAGCAAGGCCACTATGTAGGCGGTTACTCCGGTGTCAGCCTGCACATCGCCAAGGGCGTCAACTATCGAGTCGGGGGGACGCGCGGTTACTACGTGCCTGGGCCGGAAGTTCAGACGCCGGTTGACCGCGGGCAGGTATCGGTGACCTCACAGCGCGTTGTGTTCACTGGGACCCGCACCACTCGAGAGTGGTTGTACGCCAAGATGATCGGAACCCACGCCAGCAGCGATGACCACACCGTGCTGCTGCACGTCTCCAACCGCCAGAAGGTCTCCGGCCTCACCGTCGGTGCCCAGGGAAGCCGCTTGCAGGCCTACATGGCCCTCGGGATCGCCCTGGGCCAGGACGATGCCGCCAGTGTGGCGCAGCGGTGGTCACAGGCTGCCGACGCTCACCGCAGTCAACGGCCATGAACCGATGCTGCCGCGCGCGGTTTGGCTTGGATTGCCTCGCGTGCGTGGTGTGACGGGCGACGTGGGCTCGCGACGGCCGATGCGAAAGCTACCCCTTGACAACGCCCGAGGTGCATCGATACTGGGCCTCTGGCGAAACAGGCGCCGCTCGAACAAATTGGGAAGGCTCTTGTGAACGTCGTAACCCACACGACCAGCCGTGTCGTTTGCCCAGTTTGTGAGAGCCTCGCGACCCTGACCCTCACGTTTTCGCGGTTCCAGGAGGCCGGCCACAACGTTGACACCGCGATCCTCGACTGCCCGAACGAGTGCGAGCCGTCCGCAGGGCAGATGACGACACTCACCGGCATTAAGGAACCCACGGACCGCCTCGCCTGAGCGAGATTGCTGGAACTGAGGTGGGGGCACACTGCTTGCTAGCGGCATCCCGGCCATCAAGAGGCTTTGTTGGAGCGCCTAAACAGTCAGGTCCGGGGTGCCGCCCTCCGGCGAACGGCTAGTCCGGCGTCTGGGATGACGCGCGCTGGGTCTGCTCGGGGTGAGCGGTCCGCTCGTCGGAATCCTCGAGGATGATCTCCGCCTGGGCTCGCGCGTCATCGCTACCGGCGGCGACCTCCTCAGGATTCAGGTGGGCGCGACCGGCGACCCGCGCCTCGTCGGGATGCTCAGTCATGCCTGGACTGTAGCGGTTGCGCGAGGCCACGCCGTCGGTTGGCATAGGTCATGCCGAGCAGGCCGTGGACGGTCGTGAGTGTGTGGTCGGCGAGTTGGCGGGCCCTTGTGTTTCCCGTCTCGAGCACGCTGTCGAGGTAGGCGGTGTCTTGGGCGAGGCCGGCGCGACGTGTTCGTACGGGTCGCAGAAGTTCGTTGATGGCCTCGGTCACCATCTGCTTGAGACGGCCTGCCCCACCGTCGCCGATCTCGTCGGCGAGCTGACGTGGGTCCGCGCCGCTAGCGGCGGCGAGGAGGTCGAGCAGGTTGGAAACCGCGGGCCGGGCGAGCGGGTCGTAGGTGATGCGCCGTTGGCTGTCGGTGGGCGCGCGGCGGATTGCCGCGGCGGTCTGATCCTCGGTCGCTTGCAGCGTGATGCCGTTTTCGCGACTCTTGCTCATTTTCTGCCCGTCCAGTCCTGCCACCATTGGTGTGGCGGTCAGCAGAGCGTCAGGCTCGGGAAACAGCGGTGACTTGTTGGCGTAGCGCTCGTTGAACCGCCGGGCGATGAGTCGGGTGGTCTCCAGGTGCGGGAGTTGGTCGAGACCTACCGGGACTATGTTGGCGCGGCAGAACAGAATGTCTGCGGCCTGGTGAACGGGGTAGGTCAGCATGAGACCCGTCGGCGGTCTGCGGGTCGCCTCGGCCTCGGCTTTGACGGTGGGATTGCGGTGCAATTCGGCGTCGCTGACGAGGCTCAGGAATGGCAGCACCAGTTCATTGAGGGCGGGAACGGCGCTGTGAGTGAAGATCGTCGAGCGCTCGGGGTCGATGCCGGCGGCCAGGTAATCCGCGAGGATGCCGCGGACCGTGGTGGGCAATCGTTGGCTCGCCCGTTGATCGGTCATCACCTGGTAGTCGGCGATCAGCACGATCACCTCGACGCCCAGGTTCTGTAGCCGAACGTGGTTCGCGAGGGTGCCGAGGTAGTGGCCGAGGTGAAGTGCGCCGGTGGGCCGATCGCCGGTCAAGACCCGGAAGTCCCATGGCGCTGCTTGCACCCGCTGATCGAGCGCGGCGCTGCGCTCGAGTGCGGCTTGTTGTGACGGGGGGCAGTTGGACATGGGTGGTCTCCTTCAATATGGAGGCCGACCGCCCGGGGCTGCCCAGCGTGCGTTTCGTCGCGCGGGCTGCCACGAGAGGGCAGCCCAGGACATCAGTGAGTCAGGGTCGCCGATCGGGCGACCACCACCAGCTCGCGAGCATGCGGTACATGGTGAGAATCGTGCCCCACGCGGATTGCGGATCGCAAGCGACCATCCGGGTGGCCATTGGCGCGTGCCCGCGCCAGTGAGGTCAGATAAATCGACGGGGGTTATTTGTCCAGAGGAGCTCGTCCGGCCAGCCTGCACCCCAACGACGTCCGCCCTGACTAGGGGCGGGGGATATC
>JALYIL010000125.1 GCA_030775825.1 Actinomycetota bacterium | reverse complement strand
GTCGAGCGCCGCAACGGCGGGGCTGGCGAGGCGGCAGGCGGCGTGCCCCCGGCCCGCGGCGTAGAACCAGGCGTAGAACCAGGCGGCGTAGACCGAGGCGGTGTAGACCGAGGCGGTGTAGACGGAGGCGGCGTAGAACGAGGCGGCGTGACAGCGCTGCTGCGCAAGGAAGGTGGTCCGGCCGGACCGGTACGACCTGAGTACGAACGGAACGTGGTGAGTTCCGCGGACCGCTCGCGCCGGGTCGAGGACGCTCGCGCAGCGGTCACCGCCGACAGCTTGGAGCGATCGTGCTGGGTAAGCATGGCTCCAGCGGCCGAGACCTCATCGAGCCTTCGAACCGGCGCGACGGAGGACACCAGGCTGCCGACGATGCCACCCGGCGTCCAGGTCTGCTCGTTCGGCACGTTACGCACAGCGCGCGGCAGCCCGCGCTCGGGAAGATCCCCGCCGCGGACCTCGCGGGTGAAGGAGGCTGTCCGGGCTCCTTCGTGGTCCGGGGCAAACGCGGCCTCGGGCGGCGTCCACCAGCGCGGGGGCCGGGTCCCGGCCTCGCTGAAGGAGTTGACCCGGGCCAGACCGGGCCCGCGCAGGCTGCGACGTACCTCGGCAGGGCGACCTGCGGCGGCGGCGAAGCGGATCGATGACGAGGCCACGCTGCCGATGCGCGACGGGCGCTCGCGTCCTCTCGGGGGTCCGGGCAGGCGCAGCCGGGAAACGACCGCGCGGCCCAGTCGCGTAGCTGGGTCGAGCTCCTCCAGCGCACTCATGTCGGCGAGTGCGTCTCGGCTCGGAACCCGTGGTGGGTAATCTCCAACTCCTCTTCCAGTGCCGACTTGTTGTCGATGGAGAAGTCCGGCCCCTTCCAGCGTACGGGGAACACGCCCTGAAGCTGCCATGAGCGCAACCGCTTGCCGGTGTGCGTGATAGCCGTGATGGCGCCGGTCGAGCGCTTCAGCTTGTTCTGGGCGCCGGCGAAGCCCTCGCCCGAGGACTTGGTCATCCAGGTGAACAGTGCGTCGCTCTGGGTCAGTCCCCGGCGAAAGACGATGTTCGGCCACACCATCCGGCCCGGCACCTTGTACGAGAACCCGTTCTGACCGCCCTCGCGGATCTCCTCGGTAGGCACCGTCACCTCGAGGCCTCTGACCTCTTTGAAGACTCCGATCTCGACCCCGTCCACCTCGAACAGGAATCGATTCGCGATGGGGGGGTCCCCGCCGAGCGGACTGTCGCTACTGGGCATATTCACGCACCGCCTGCCACGCACGATCGTTGAGGGAAACCACGGCCCGGACCATGCGTACCCGGTCCATGTGCTCTAGGTCGAGCAGTTCTTCAAGGGGCCAGTGCAAGTGGTAGGCGAGATAGGCGATCTCTTGCCAGAGTGCGTCAGTGGGATAGCGCAACACCGCAGATCACCTACAGTGCCTGGCGCGGAAGCTCCTCGACGGCCGTCCGCAACGGTGGGCGCGCCTGCTCCTGCGCGTCGGGGGCGGCCGTCGAGGGTGGGGCTTCGTCCGGCTGCGCTGGCGCCACCTCCGCGCTACCGAGCAGCAACGTTTCGCGCTGGGACCGAAGCAGCTCCTCGTATTCCTCCTGGTTGCCGAAGTTGATCACTCCGTAGAAGTCCTGGAGATAGGCAAGGTCTACCGCGAACAGCCCTTCGATGTCGTGCGAGGTAACGAGGTCCAGATCGCCGAGCTGCTCGACGACGCGAGTCAGGACCAGGATCGTCAACCGCGGATCGTCGGGCCCGGCAACGGTCGGGTCACGCAGCGGTTCGAGTTCGTCGCGTGCCGTGGCCAAGCGCATGGTCCCAGTCCGGTGCAACCGGCCAGATCCATCCACGTACCCACGTGGAAGGGTGAATTCGTAGCTTGTCTTCAAAGCGCTCACGGTCACTCAAGCCCTGCCTCGGTCCTAAGACCAATCACTTAACCCTTTCGATTCGCTCCACGACGAGCGTGATCGTTTCCTTCATGGGTTCGTTGGAGTCGGTGCTCAACGAGTCCGTCGCGATCTTGCTCGGCCATCCGTTGAACCAGTTAAACCGGCCGACCTCGTCGTAGGCGCTGTCGTACAGCACGATCGAGCCGTTCTTACGCGTTGCCGCGCGTGCCGTGGCCTTCATGCCGCCGTCGCGGATCTGCTTGAACCACTTCCACAGCGGATCGTCGTTGGCGCTGAGGGGCGCCATCCGGGTAACCGTGATGTCGGGCGCCTTCAGCACCCCGCCCAGGGTCTTGATGTGCTGCTGCTTGCCGTCCTTGCCGTTCTGCTGCATAGGGACGACGTCGAGCTCGATCTCCAAGCCGGATACTCCGGAGAGGATGAGGTTCTGGCCGTCGATCTCGAGGTAGAAGTTGCGGGCGACGATCGGGTCGGTACTGATCAGGTCGTTGGGCATCTTGTGACTCCCTTATATCCCTGCTCGGGCTGGTTCGGAGTTGGTCGTCGGCGGACAGCTCATCCGCGAACGGCGGCTGGTGGTTAGGCGGCGATCTGCTTCTGCTGGCTGATCCGGAAGATCACGAATTCCGCCGGCTTCACCGGCGCGATCCCGACCTCTACGACGAGCTTGCCCTCGTCGATGGACTCCGGGGGATTGGTCTCGGCGTCGCACTTGACGTAGAACGCCTGATCCGGAGTGGCGCCGAACAGCGCCCCTGCCGACCACAGCCCGCGCAGGAAAGCGGTGAGGGTGCGCTTGACTCCCTCCCACAGGGCCATGTCATTCGGCTCGAAGACCGCCCACTGCGTGCCGTCGTGGATCGTCGCTTCGACCATGTTGAACAGCCGACGCACGTTGATGTAGCGCCAATCACTGTCCGAGGCCAGTGTCCGCGCACCCCAGATTCGAATTCCCCGTGTACCGAAGGGGCGGATGCAGTTGATCCCGATCGGGTTCAGCAGCGACTGCTCGTTCTGGGTGACTGCCCGCTCGACGTCGAGCAGGCCGCGGATCGTGTCATTGGCCGGGGCCTTCCAGACACCGCGCGTCTCGTCGGTGCGGGCCCAGACACCGGCGATGTGGCCCGACGGCGGTATGAAGATCTCCGCATTGCCGTTCACACCGATCGGGTTCTCGACCTTGATCCACGGGTAGTACAGGGCGGCGAAGGCCGAGTCGTACATGGCGACATCGCTGCGCCAGTCCTTGATCTGCTGTGGCGTCATCCCGGGCGGGGCGTCGAGGACGGCCATCCGGTTGCCGTTCTGCTCGCAATGCGAGATCAGCGCCGTCTGCACGGCCTTCCAGAGATTCAGATCGATGGTCCCGTCCGCCTGCGTTGCGGCGGTGATCAGGTCGGGCACCACGACCATCGTGACATCATCGGCGATGGCCAAGCCGTTGATGCCGGAGCGCGCCGACTCGGAGCCGGCGAACTTGCGCCCGGTGACCGGCACGGGGATGGGTGCGGCCTTCTCCAGCGGGAAGCGTCCCGGCTTCAGCAGCTCGAGCTGGCTGCTGAGGTCCACGCCCTTCTCGAGCGCGACATCGACCTTGATCTTCGTCGAGGTCTTGTTCACGACGGTCTTCACATTGCGATCACCGGCGCCGAAGTCCAGGTTGGAGAACTGCTCGACCGGCTGACCGTCCAGCAGAACGGTCAAGGTGAATGGCGAAGGGCCCTCGGCCGCATCAGCTCCACCGTCGTCTGTCGCGATGTCGATCGCGATGTTGGCGTCCGGGTCAACGCTCTCGACCTTCAAGGGCGTTCCCAGAGCGCGGTCAGAGGCCGCAAGGGCGAGGCGAGCCGGCTCGCCGGACGGGTCGCTGTTCGCGACGCGACAGATGTAGGCGATGCTGCCGCCGTTGGCGAAGTAGCCGTAGACCGACAATGGGAGCACGCAGCCCTCGGCGAAGCTGCCGTACAGAGCTTCGAATTGCGACCAGCTGGTTACCAGGCGGGGCGCCAGGCCCTGCGGATCGTTTGGGTCGTCGGTCGGAGCACGTTCAGTGAAACCGACGAACGCGGCAACGGCGGTCGGAGCGGCCGACAGCACCTTCTGAGATGAAGGAACCTCTTCGACATAAACGCCGGGAGCTGTGTAGGTGGGCATGACGAGCCATCCATTTCCGCGGTTTGTGTCCCCCGCAAACCTCTCGTCTCGGAGAACTCCGCGACGATGCCTCGTGTGAGGTGCGGCTTAAAGATAGCTGACAGTTAGAGGAATGGGGAGACTCTTCGCACAATCTTGATCACGACGAGTGAACTTCCTCGATCACGACTAATGAACTTCGCGTCCGGGAGCCTCTATCTCCGCCCCCGGGGCCGGCACAACGGTCAGTTGGATTGCGTGCGAACCGCGCCCGGCATCGTCATCTGAATGATCCCACCCCACGCGCAATTGCACGTCGAGCCGGAGACGAGCGCAGGCTTGCCGCCGATCATCGTCTTCACCGCACCGGGCTTCCACGGCGTCGTCACGGGGATGCACGGCATCGGCGTCAACACGCCGAGCGCGGCCGCCGTGGCCGCGGCCACGGTCGGATTCGCGAGGCTCGAGCACATTCCGAACGGCGGGATGTTAACCATCGGCGCGAAGTCGGTGATCGTCGCCGCCGGCCGTCCTTCGATCATGACCCGGGGCGTGGGGAGTGGGATAAGCGACGACGGCGCCACTCCGAAGCTGCACTGGAGGACGGCTCCAAGATTAGCGTTTTGCCCCATTTTGCACCCCTTGATGCCTATTGCCCTTTATTGCCGGTTAATTCTTTACCGAAGCTGTTCAGTATCTACCGCTTCGAACCCTTCACCGACGTGGTGAGCACGCCGCCGGTCGTCGTGACGAAGCAGATGACATTTCGGTCGCCGTTGGTCTCCCAGCTGCGCGCTGAGGGTAGTAAATAGGTAAAGAAGAGCTTCGAGTCGAGATAGTCGACGCCCACATAGGCGCCGAAGCGCTGCGCGCAGGCGCCCTGGGCGAATGTTGCGAGCACGTCATTGCCCGGGTAGGCCGACACGACCGTGGCGCCGACGCTGGCGTAGGGGACCACGGCGTATGCCTCCTGGGCATGCGGGTGGTCGCACGGAGTTTCGGTGAGGCTGCTCAACTCCGCCTTGACGCTCGCCGGCGCACCGAAGCATTGCCCCGGCTTCACCAGGAACACCGACTCCTGCTTGTTACCTGACTTGTTGCCGCCGAACCAGCCGCATCCAGCCAGGGTTAAGAGGACGACGAGGGCGATCGGCACAAGGGACCGCGCACGCACGACACCACCCCTGACTGCTCCCCGTCGGCGGCCAGTTCGCCGCCCGACAGTGTAGCCAGCACACTTTCACATTGATCGAGAAGAACTGCGATCCCTCCAGCATGTCACGTAGATGATCTTGCCTGGAGCGGCGGCGGCCGCCTTGTCGGAACTGATCTCTGCAGGTACGGTGCAAATGCCACCGCGGGGGGGAGGCATCCATGACGATCAAGCGTGCGCGGCGCAGGCGACGCGCCGGGTATTTCGTGATGCCGTCCAAACCGTGAGCAGCGCGCCACGCCCGCCAGAGCGACACGCGCAACCGCCGGGGCCGAGACACGCGCGTCCTTGCCCCCCCACACGCCGTCAGGCGACGCCGCAACTGCCGAGCCAACCGTGGACACCGCAGTGGGTGCAGCGCTTGCGCGAGCCACCCCGGCCGAAACTTCCCGCCGCGTCCCGGCGGACGACAAAGGGCGCCCCACGACCAGCGCTTCCCGCGCCAGGGTGGGGCCGGGCCCCCGTCGCGTCGCGATGGAGGAGCCGTCGCAGCGAGCCTCAATGGGGCCGCCGTCGTCGGGTTCTCGCCCGTTCGCACTGTGTGGTATTGGCCGCCATCCTGGTCTTCGGCGCCCTGGTCGTGGGCGTGTCTAGCGCCACGACCATTCGGCCTGCATCGACGCAGGTGGATCACACTGTCGGGCTGCGCACGACCTCGCCGATAGTCACGTCGTCGGCATGGGCTGTGCAGCCGGGCACGCCGCTTCCATCCGCCGTACCCTCGGATCGGTTGGCACCGGTGGGAACGGTCGTCAAGGGCGAGGCATCCGCGCTGGCCGCGGACGGGATACCGACCACCGCATTGCTCGCGTATCAGCAGGCGGCGAACGAGGAGCAACTGGTGAACCCCGGGTGCGGGCTCAGCTGGCCGCTGCTCGCCGGCATCGGGCGGGTGGAGTCAGACCACGCCCGCTTCGGAGGCGCGACGCTCTACACCGACGGTGTGTCACTACCGAAGATCATCGGCATCGCGCTCAACGGTCACGGCACGGCACTGATTCTCGACACCGATCACGGAGTGCTCGACGGGGACACGGTCTACGACCACGCGGTCGGCCCGATGCAGTTCATACCCTCGACCTGGGCGCAGTACGGCGTCGACGGCAACCACGACGGCACCATCGATCCCTTCAACATCTACGACGCGGCCCTGACCGCCGCGCGTTACCTGTGCGCGGCCGGCGGGAATCTGACCACTCTGGCGGGCCAGACAACTGCCGTGCTCACCTACAACCACTCCGACGCCTACGTCGCGCTCGTCCTGAGCGTGGAGGCCGTCTACGCCCAGGGCGTGCCCGGGTTGACCGTGCCTGTCCTGCCCCCGACCGCACCGCAGCGTCCTACGAC
>JALYIL010000124.1 GCA_030775825.1 Actinomycetota bacterium | reverse complement strand
GGCTCCGCTCGGGGAGCGGCCGGTCTTCCAGTCGACGACCTCCCACCCGTCCACCGGGTTGCCGAAGACAGCATCCATTCGCCCTCGCACGATGCTGCCGTCGACTGCCATCTCAAAGGGAACCTCGACGGCCGCGGGCGTGCGGGCGGCCCACGCGCTGCGCTCGAACGCCTCCCGGAGGGCAACGAAATCCGAATCGTCGGCATCGGCATCGGCCGAACCGGGAAGCTCGTCAACGTCGAGCAAGGTCTGCAGCTTCCACCGCTGCTCGAGCCACGTGTGGAAGACCGTGCCGCGGCGCGCCCACGGCGCAGGCTCCATCGGAATCGGGCGGCGCAACCGGCGGGCGAGCGCCTGCGAGTCACGTTCGAGCTCCACGAGTTGCGACACCGACAGCTGACGCGGCAGCGTGACCTCGATCGAGTCACCGACTTCGAGGCGGGCACGCTCCTCGAGAAGGGCGTCGACGTCAGCACGCCATTGCGCAACCCGGCCGAACGGCAATGCAGGCGCGCTGGCCTGATCGACGGCCGCCCCGGCGCGCACCAGTGCCGCACCAGCTTCCACGTCGGCGCGGCGGCCTGCTGCGCGCGGGGTTCGAGCGCCGAGCGGATCGAACGGCCAGGACGCGGTCGCGGCGTCGGTGACCAACGGGTTCGCGGCATCGGGCTCCGGCTCGAACCAAATCTCGGGCTCCGCGAACGGGAGCATCTCTGTGAGGAAGATGGACAGATTGCGCGGCGCCTTGGTCGTGTCCCAGCAGTAGCCGCTGGCGATCAGCACATGCCGGGCGCGGGTGAGCGCGACGTAGGCCAGGCGTCGCTCCTCCTGGCGATGCCGGGCGATCAGCTCCCGGTGGTGGGCATCGAGCCGGTCTCGAACGTCACGCCGATCCGCGGCGCCGTCGAGGTCCAGCGATGGCAGGTCGGCCGAGTCACCGCGCAGTGGTCCGGGCAGCTCGTGCCGGGCTTTGGTCCAGTTCACCCCCTGCGGCTTCGCGGGAAAGACCTCGTCGACCAGCCCCGCAACAGCGACAATGTCCCACTCCAGGCCTTTCGCGCCATGCACCGTGAGTATCTGCACGCGTTCGGCTTCAACGACGACGTCGCCGACCTCGAGGCCGTTCTCTTCCTCTTCGGCGGCATCCAGGTAGGCGAGGAATGCCCGCAGAGTCGACTCCTCGGCCTCGGTCGCGAACCGGGCGGCCTCGTCGAGGAATCGATCGAGATGCGCGCGACCAATTGCGGCTCGATCGGCTCGGGCGGCCACCTCGACGTCGACACCTATGGTCCGCTCGACCTCGGCGACGAGTTCGGCCAGCGGTGAAGCCGCCCGCCTGCGCAGCCGGCGAAGCTCCTGCGAGAGAGCGGAGAGACGGCGGTACCCCTCCCCCGAGTACCTGTTCGGGGGGCCGAGATCGTCCAACGCTTCGGCAAGGCTGAGAGGCTCGCGATCGTCGCTGGCCAGTGCGCGTTCTCCGGGGCTCACTTCGGGTCCAGCGAGGGGCCGGACGAGCCACGATGCGCGATTCTTCAGCGCGACGAGATCGGACGGCCCGATACGCCACCGGGCTCCGGTCATCAGACGCATCAACGCTGTACCCGGTTTGTGGTCGGCGATGACGCGCAGGGTGGCAACGACGTCGACGATCTCCGCGGTGGTCAGCAGTCCGCCGAGGCCGACGATCTCGACAGGTAGCCCGTCGAGCTGAAGCGCCTCGGCGAGCACAGGGATCTGTGACCGCCGCCGGACCAGTACCGCGCCGGTCCGAGCGCCAACGGGGAGCGCCTCCCATGCGAGTCTCAGCTGGGCGGCGATCCAGCTGGCCTCGTCATCGACTGTCTCGGTACATGCCAGCCGCACAGTTCCGGCTTCGGCAACCCCATGTGGCTGCAACGCAACGGTGAGGGGGCCTGTACGTAGGGGCCTCGCGATGCTGTTGGCGACGTCGAGAATCACTCGGTCGTTGCGGAAGCTGGTGGCGAGCGGATACACCGTCGCGCGTGTCCCGTCGGCCTTCTCGAATCGCCGATCGAAGACGCCGATGTTGCCGGCCGAGGCGCCGCGCCATCCGTAGATCGACTGGAACGGGTCACCGACGGCGGTGACCGGGTGGCCGGCCCCGAACAACCCGTGCAGCATCTCGATCTGCGCATGACCGGTGTCTTGATACTCATCCAGCAGCACGGCTGCGAAACGTCCCCGTTCGGTCGCGCGAACCTCGTCGATGCGCGCCAACTGGGCGGCGATGCGCATCTGATCGCCGAAATCGGCGGCGGGCAGGTGCAGCTTCGCCGAGCCGAATTCCCGCACAAGCGGCAGCAGAGCGATCCGGTGTTCCAGCGACCGAAGGAAGTCGTCGGTGAGCCCGGGGCGTTCTGATCTGATGTTCTGACCCAGCGGCAGCATCTCGAATCGATCGATCTGCTGAGCACAGAAGCGTTCGACCGAGTCCGGGTCGACGAGGTGGTCAGCAAATTGCGCGGCCATCGCTAGGACGTAGTCCACGAGCGAGGACGGCATACCGATGTCGGGCGGCAGTGACCCGGCGTAGCGGCGCACGACGGAGTCAGCCAGCTGCCACGCGACTGCCGGCGAGAGCAGGCGAGTGTCCGGCTCGACACCGATCCGAAGTGCATGCTCGCCGACGAGCCGGCCGGCGTAGGCCGCATACGTGAGGACAGTTGGTTCTCCAGCACGAAGGAGCGCGAGGTGTGCCTGGTCCTCGGGGGCGTCGCGCTCGACGACGTGGCGCCATTGCGCGAGGCGCCGCCGGATTCGTTTGCCGAGCTCGGCGGCGGCTTTGCGAGTGAAGGTCAAGCCCAAGACCTCGTCGGGTCCGATCATCCGGTTGGCGACCAGCCACACGACTCGCGCAGCCATCGTCTCCGTCTTTCCTGAACCCGCCCCCGCGATGACTACGGCAGGCTCGAGTTCGGATTCGATCACCTGCGCTTGTTCCTCCGTCGGTGCCGGCAGGCCGAGCTGACTGGCCAGGTGGGCGGCGGAGATGACGGCTGCTGGCGCGAGCGCGTTCACGTAGTCACCTGCCGGCCCTCGGTCTGTAACGGGCAGCTCACTCGGACATCGCAGTGACGGCAGTCGACGCCAGCGGTGGCAATGAACGAATTGCCTCGGTATCGCGCCGCGACGTAGGCGACGCGCTCGGCGATCCAGCCAGGATCATCCGATTCATCGAGCGGGAGCTGGCGTTGTTCGGTGTCACCCTTTGTTGCCAGCTGCACGAGCAACGCGCCACCGGAGGATTCGCCGATACCGAAGGCGCCGTTCTCAACTGCAAGCTGGTAGGCCGCAAGCTGCGGGTGTTTGGGCAGATCGGCAGGTTTCGGCTTGGACTTGGTGGTCTTCAAATCGACAACGACGACTCGGCCGCTGCGATCGCGCTCCAGACGATCTACACGACCGCGGATCAGCGCATCGCCGACCTCGACACCGAAGTCGCGTTCGGTCCCGACCTCCTCGAACTCGGCCCGGCTGTCGCGGAGCCACGCAGCCAGACGCGCAAGAATCGACGTGGCCCGCGCACGTTCGTTTCGGGCGAACCACGCGGCACCGAAGTCGAGGGTTGCCCACTTCTCGTCGAGCAGCCGCTCGAACTCGGCAAGGTCGGTGCCGGGCGGGGCGCTCGCGGCCAATTCATGAATGAGCATGCCCAGCGACGCCGAGACCTGATTGCCATCACGCGCTCCGAGGTCCGCGAGCAGGGTCCGTAGCTCGCAGCGCAGGAACGATTCGATTCGCGAAGGGCTCACAGGTACGGGAGCATCGGGCCTCGCCACCGGCCCGTGGTCTGACAGGTCTCCCAATCCCCACCATTGGCTCGGATCGGCACCAGGGACCTTGCTCGCGCCCAGCCGCGCGAGCTCAACGCCCGCCGCGGTGCGCTCGGTGAGGTCGGCGCCGGGGTCGCAGACGACGGCGCGTAACTCCGCGACGAGTCCCGGTAGATACACGCCGCGCTGCGCGGACGCGGGTACCCGGTCGGCGTCGATGGGATCAAGTTCATCAAGGAACCGGGATGGTTGTTCCTCCTCACCGGCCACGGCGGTGACGACGACGCGTTGCCTGGCCCGGGTGAGCGCCACGTAGAACAACCGCCGCTCCTCGGCCAGTACCGACGTCAGGGACGACCCCGCGACGACCCGGCCGCCAAGGAGATCAACAAGGTGCTCCGAGCCGAGCAGTGAGCCGCGCCGCCGCATGTCGGGCCAGATGCCCTCCTGCACATTCGCGACGCACACCAAATCCCATTCCAAGCCCTTGCTGGCGTGTGCGGTGAGGATCGCGACGGCATCCGGCGCGAGGTCGCCGACAGTCATGGCATCACCGGGGACCTGCTGTGCACTGATGTGCTCGGCGAACGCAGCCGCCGTTGACCGCGGTAAACGGTCGGTGAACCGGGCCGCGGCGGCGAACAGTTCGCCCACCGCGTCGAGGTCGCGGTCGGCCGACGCACCAGCAGTTCCGCCCGCCCGACTCGCGGCTTCCCAACGCCGAGCAAGACCGGTGGCGGCCCAGATTGCCCAGAGAACGTCCTCGGCCGAGGCATTGCGTTCGACCGCCCGTCGCCCGGCGGCAAGTGCTTCGGCGACGCGGACTACCGGCCGACGGACGTTGTCCGGCAGTAGCGCGGCCCCGAGCGGCTCGCGCAACGCCGGCGCGAGCAAGGTGGGTTCGCCGAGCGGGTCGGCAATTTGCCGTAACGCGCGCCTGAGCCGACGCAGGTAGATCGGATCACCGGCTCCGATCGCGCCCAACAGCAGCCGTTCGGCAACATCTTCCGACAGCACGTCCGGTCGGATTGCGCACGAGAGCACGTCCAGAAGCATCGCCACCGCCGGTTGTTCGCCGAGCGGCACGTCCTCACCACGAACGGCAACCGGAACCCCGGCAGTGATCATTGCGCGGCGAAGCGTGCCTAGCGCGAGCGCGGTGGACCTGACGAGAATCGCCATCTGGGCCCAGGGCATTCCGTCGAGGTGCGCGCGGCGCAGCACACCCGCCACATACGCAGCTTCCTCGCTGGCCGAGCGCAGCACATGGACGTCAGCTTGACCGGCGAGAAGATCATCAGCCGCGACCAGTCGACGCTGCTCTGCCCGGCCGGGGAGGCGATCGGCGATGCGACGCGTCGCCTCGAGCAGCCGGGGTCCGGACCGCCGCGAGCACCTCAGCGCCACGATCGGCACCTGGGCACCGCGGCCGAAGCGCGCGTCGACGTCTCGGATCGCGGATTCGTCCGCCCCGCGGAAGGCATAGATGGCTTGGTCAGGATCTCCGACCAGGATCAGTTCGTCGGCACCGAGACCGAGCAGCGCGATCAGCGCGGCCTGCGCCGGGTCGGTGTCCTGGTATTCGTCGACGAAGATGTGCCTGCGTACTGCGCGTTCAGAACTCAGCAACTGATCGTCGTCGAGCAACGCATTCACGGCAGATCTGATGAGCTCGGCCGGGTCATACGCACCGGGATCGCGCAGGGACGTGACCTCCTGATACTCGGTGAGGAAAGTACCTGCAGCAATCCAGTCGGCTCGGCCGATGTTGCGGCCGAGTTGGGCAAGCCGGGGCCCGTCCAGGCCCCGCTCTACCGCACGCATGAGCAGATCGCGAAGCTCGCCGGCAAACGCACGCGTGTGCAGCGCGGCATGAAGGGCGGCAGGCCACCGTTGCGCTGGGCTCCCCTCAACCAGTTGACGCATGATCACGTCCTGCTCGGGCGCGGCGAGCAGCCGCGGCGCGGGAAGATCCTGAGCGAGCGCCGCCAGGCGAAGCACGCCGAAGGCATACGAGTGAATGGTCCGGGCAACCGGCTCGCGGATCGTACGGTCCAGCCGTGCCGTGACCCGGTCGCGCATCTCACCAGCGGCCCGACGACTGAAGGTGAGCATGAGAATCTGCTCGACTGGCACGCCCGCTTCGATACGCGCGACTGCGGCCTCTACGAGCGTTGTCGTCTTTCCAGTACCGGGACCGGCGAGAACAAGTAGCGGGCCACCGGAATGCGCTACGACCCGCTGCTGCTCAGCGTCCAGACGGGGCGCGTGCGTGACCAGAGGCTCCGGCCGGACGAGGCGGTAGGCCGGGCCGGCGCGGGTCATGACCCAATCACAACACGCCGGGCCGACAATTCGCCGGTGGTCTCCCACGTCGCTTCGTCCAGCTCCGTTCAGTGCCGCCGTGGCGAGCGCGGTTCCTCCCCGCCCCAACGAAATGAGGCGAGATCAACGCGGTGCCCGATGAAGCGCACCCCTTCGCGGCGCAACCGCCGTCGCTGCTCCGGGTAGAGGTGCTCAGCGCAGGTGCCGTCTGCCCGAACGACACGATGCCATGGGACGGTCCCGCCATCCAACGCGAGCACCCGACCGACCATCCGGACTGCTCGGGTGCCCGCGTACTCCGCGACATCGCCGTAGGTCATGACACGGCCGGGTGGGATGGCTTCGACGCAGCCGAGGATGCGCTGCGGCAATGATCGCTCCGACATTGCCAGCGCAGCCATGCCCCGATTCTCCCCCCGTCACGGGCCGGGGTGCAGAGTCCGGTTTCCAACACCCCGGAGGCCGTCATCGACCGGACCCAGCAGGCGTTAAAGCTGGCCTAGTCCCCGATTGGGACGAAGATCAGCGAGTGCGGCGTGAACGTCGGGCTGTTGGTGGAGACGGCGTTCACCGCGCCGGAGTTCAGGTTGATGACACCGAGGTAGTTAGGCCCGGGCGACGACGGTGCGTTGTTGGCGTTAGCAGGGGTGACCGACGTGTAGGCGGTCCCCGGGGTCAGCTTGCCGGTGATGACGACGACAGATTTCGCCGTGGCGTCCGTAGCGACGAGCAGCCCCGCGGAGGTGGTTGCGAAGGCGGTGTCGTCGACGGACTGACTCAGGTTGAGGACCTGTAACTGCTGGTCGTCCTGGCCGAGGTGTGATGCGAATACTGCTTGCTGATCTCCCTGGGCGTCGAGCATGAACGATCCGCGGAACCGTGGACTCTGCCGCGGCACGACGGTGCTCGAGTCAGGGTCGGTCAGGGCAAGCGACACGCTCACCCCCGATGCGCCGGTGTTGGCGACGGTGGCAGTGCTGGAGTCGAAGAACGGCGCGGCAGCCAGGTGGGCGACACCGTCATTCAGGGTGACTCGGTACAGCGCAGGGCCTCCTGCGGCGGTTGGCGCCGACGCAATGACGTAGACGCCGCCGTGGTAGACAGTGATCGAGTCGGTGCCCCCGCCGTGCGGCAGTGGGTTCGCGTCGTAGCTGTAATGCGAGGGTGCCGCGTGGCCCTCGGTCGGAATTGTGTAGAGGCTGGAGTTGCCATCTTCGTTGACGGTGCCGATGACGCGATGGTGCGCGGGATCGGCCGTCAAGCCGTCGCACTTGCCGGTCAGTTGCCAGGTCTGCTCGATGGCGCCGGCGAGGTTCAGCTTGACGATGGTGCTCTGCGTCGGCGAGCCGCCACTGCCACCGGTCGCGGGCACGCCGTTCTGGAAGGAGACGTACAGGTCGCGGCCGACGGAAGTCAGGTCATCGGGGCTGCTCCAGCCGTGCGGGGCGCCCGCGAGGATCGTGCGTACTTGCAGCGGCTTAGTCGGCGAGTAGGCCACCGGGCGTGCGGCGCCCGTGTCCGCCTGCGCTACTGCGGCGCAAGCGAGCACGGCCATCGCGGTTGCCGCGCCAGCTCCCAGGGACGTGATGCGGCGTCGAGAGGTGAAGCTAGGCATGGTGAAGCTGGGCATAGAGGTCGTCCTTCGCTCGGGTCTTTCCGAATGACACTGCGAGGCAGGGCTCTCGCGAATAGCGAGCCCTCGGTGTCGATCTAGCCCGGCGGACACAGCGATCGCGTGACGACCGCATAGACATCAGGCGCCAAAATGGTGAACAACACGCAAAGCGGTGCAAGCACGCATCTATCGCAGCAAGTCACGCATCTATCGCAGCAAGTACAAAGAACGCAACAGCAGTCCGGAGACCGTCAGTAGGAGGGCAGGCTCGGATCTACTTGGTTCACCCATGCCGTGACGCCGCCCTGCACGTGGACCGCGTCGTGGAAGCCGGCGTTCTTGACCGCGGCCAGCGTCTCGGCCGAACGGACACCGGTCTTGCAGTACATGACGATCTGCTTGTCCTGGGGCAGCGAGGCAAGCGCATGGCCGCGCAGGATCTCATCCTTGGGGATGAGGGTTGCGCCCGGAATCGAGACGATCTCGAACTCCGCGGGTTCGCGAACATCTACGAGATAGATCGGCTTCTCGGAGTCGAGCAGGTCCTTCAGTTCGCCCGCGGTGATCGTGGCGCCCAGGGCCGCCTGCTGCGCCTCTTCCGACACCACCCCGCAGAACGCGTCGTAGTCGATCAACTCCGTGACGGTGGGGTGTTCGCCGCACACCGCGCAGTTGGGGTCCTTGCGCACCTTGATCTTGCGGTATTCCATCTCGAGTGCGTCATAGACCATCAGAGATCCGACCATTGGCTCTCCGATGCCGGTGATCAGCTTGATCGCCTCGGTCACCTGGATCGAGCCGATCGACCCGCACAGGACTCCCAGGACGCCCCCCTCGGCACACGAGGGGACCATGCCGGGCGGAGGTGGTTCGGGGTACAAGCATCGGTAGCACGGGCCGTGGTCGGCCCAGAAAACTGACGCCTGCCCGTCGAAGCGGTAGATCGACCCCCAAACGTACGGCTTGTGCAGCAGGACGCACGCATCGTTGACCAGGTAGCGGGTCGCGAAGTTGTCGGTGCCGTCGACGATCAGGTCGTACTGGGCGAACAATTCCATCACGTTCGACGAGTCGAGCCGCTGCTCGTGCAGGTTCACCGTGACCAGCGGGTTGATCTCGAGCACCGAATCGCGCGCCGACTCGGCCTTGGACCGTCCGATGTCGCTCTGCCCATGAATGATCTGGCGCTGCAGGTTGGATTCGTCGACCACGTCGAACTCGGCAATGCCTAGGGTGCCGACACCGGCTGCAGCGAGGTACATCAGCGCGGGTGAGCCAAGCCCTCCGGCGCCGATGCAGAGCACCTTCGCGTTCTTCAACCGCTTCTGGCCGGACATCGCCACGTCCGGGATGATCAGGTGCCGACTGTATCGGCGAACTTCGTCGATGGTCAGCGACTCGGCAGGCTCCACGAGTGGCGGCAGCGACACGGTTCAGTCCTCACGTCAACGTACGGATGTCACGGGAACAACAGCGCAACCGGCCGCGGCATTCCCCACCCATTCTCCCAGACACCGGTGTCCGCCTGGTTGCCTAGGCCTTGTCTCAGTCGCCTTTGAGCTGGAACTGGGTGTTCTGAGGGGTGTCCGGTTGCTCGGCACCGGGCGCGTCGGCAACGCCGTTGGGGTAGGGCCACGCGTTCGCCTGGCACAGGCTGCCGGTTACCGCGGACTTGAGGCCGATCGTCTGCTGCATCATGACCGGCGCCAGGCCGTTGGACAGGCATTCGTGGGCGTGTTCGTGGCCGAGAGCGTGCCCGTCCTCGTGGTTGATCATGTAGATCCGGTAGGTAGTCAGGTCACCCACGTATGCCGTGGCGCCACGAACCCAGCGCGCGACGTTGAGGACCACTCGATTGACCGGGATGCCTGGTCCGGCCGCTTGAAAGCAGGACGTCTCGACCGGGATGTCATAGCCGCACAGCGTGCGCACGGTCAGTGATGCGACGAGTGTCACGTGGAAGTCGACGGCTCCCGAATCGACCCGCTGCAGGGCTACGCCGCCGTGACCGGCCCAGCTGCGGGGGTCGGACAAGACCGCCTGAACGGTGGATGCGAACTGCGCGAGGTCGACTCCGGTAATGCCCTTCTCGACCTCGACGCTGTAGCGATGCAGGGTCCCCGATCCGATGATCTTGCTGCTACCAGGGAGCACGGAATACGAGCCCGTGCCCGTTGTCGTATATGCGGGCCCGCTGGGCAGCGCATCTCCGGCCAGGACGGTGTTGAGGGAGTTGGCCCCCGGCTGGTCGGACTTGAGCGGGATGTCTGCTGCCGCGACGGGCGGAGCGTCGGCCTGCCCGGTCGCGCCCGCTTGCGCGCGCGCCGGCTTGGCTTTGGAAGCCGGACCGGCGTTGATCAGGGCAAAGATCGTGATGACGACGAGAACCGGTAACGCGTAAGCGCGCCAGCCGTATCGGCGGCTGAACTCGCGCAGGGTGTCGATCAGCCGGGGGTCGTCCGGCCGCGCTCCGAAGGTAGCCGCCCGACGGCGCGCGATCAGGACGTCGTGATCAACTTCGTCCGCCTGGGGCACAGCGCTCAGATTGCCACACCCGCGGCCCGGATTCCGGGAGCGCGAGCGTGCCGCGCCCTGGCAAATTTGGCCGCTGGTGACGAAATCTGGCTGCTGGTGATGCTAGCGGCGTGCGGCGACGTCTTCGACGAGCCCCAACATGGCCCGAGCCGTAGTCTCGGGGTCCTCCATCATCGCCGTATGACCGACGTCGTCCAGGACGAGCAGTCGCGAGTCCGGGATCGCCGCCGCGACATCGTTGGCCAATGCGGGTGCAACGAGCCGGTCCAAGCCCCCCCACACGATCAGCGTCGGCGCCTGGATCGATCGCATCGCGCTCCACGTCTCCCGCGCCTTGACGAACTGCATTCGCACCAGGCCCCGCAACGAGCGAAGGAAAGCGACGTTGATCCACGGATCCGATTCGCGTGCCTGCGCCTCGCTGATCGCCTCGTCCAGGCGGGCTGCCGGGTAACGCGAAGGATCGCCGAACACCAAAGCGATGGTGGCCCTCACGCGCTTGTCGGCGGTTTCGCCTGCCACCCGCCGCATCGCCGCACCGCCCAGGCCGGGCAGGACCAGCAACGCCATCCGCGGGTCCCCGCGCAGCGCATGGGCACGAAGCTTGTTGTTGTCCGGAACCGCGGGAGAGATGAGCGTCAGGGTACGAACGAGATCGGGACGTTTGGCCGCCACCACGATCGACACCGCCCCGCCCATCGAATTGCCGACCAGGTGCACCGGCCCGTTGCCCGACTGTTCGAGGTAGCCGATCACCATCGCCGCGTGCGCCGCGACCCGATAGTCGCCGTCTGGGGATGGACCCGACCTCCCGTGACCCAACAGGTCGATGGCCTCACCCCGGAAACGTCCCCGCAGCAGGCCGGCGAAATCAGTCCAGTTGATGGACGCGCCGCCGAGGCCGTGAATGAGCAACGCGTGCTCGACCACCTCCGAGCCCGTGGGCAGCGCAGACAGCGCTGGGGTGGTGCGAACGAACACCCGCGCCCCGGCGACTTCGACGTAGCGCCCTGGCCACATGCCCGTCGTCGTCTCGCGGGGGGCCAGTTCGGCCTCGGACAGCCGGGCCCCATCCGAGCGCAGCGTCGTCATGCGGACTTGCGAACAGGGGTCTTCTTCGCGGCCGCCGCCTTCTTCCCGGCACTCGCCTTCTCTCCAGCAACAACCTTCTTTGCGGCAACAACCTTGTTCGCCGCCACCGCCTTGTTCGGCGCCCGCTTGGTCGCCGGAGTCTTCTTGGCCACGACGGGCGCGGCTGCCGTTGCCTTCTTGGCCGGTGCCTTCTTGGCCGGCGCCTTATTGGTCGGCGCTTTGCTCGCCGGCGCCTTGCTCGCCGCGGCCTTCCCCGGAGCTTTTCGGACCGCCGCCTTTGCGGCCTTCGAGGTTGTCCCGGTTGCGCCGGCCGACATCGCCGCACTCGACATGGCAGCGCTACCCTCGCCGCGACCGCGCTTGGCAGCTTCCACGGAAGCGCGCAGCGCGGACATCAGGTCGACGACTTTGCCCGCGGTTGGCTGGGTCTCCTCCGCCTCGACGACCTCGCGGCCCTCGATCTTCGCCTCGATGACTTCCTGCAACGCTTCGCGATAGTTGTCGGTGTACTGCTCCGGCTCGAAGTCACCGGCCATGCTCTCGACAAGCGACTCCGCCATCTGACGTTCCTGCGGACGCAAGGTGACGTCCTGATCGAGAAACCCGAATGACGGTTCGCGAATCTCGTCGGGCCAGATCATCGTCGCCATGACGATGACACCATCGCGCACCCGCAGGGTCGCGAGCTGCTCGCGATTGCGAATGGCGACCTTGACGACGCCGACCTTCCCGCTCTCGGTCAGGGCGTCACGCAGCAACACGTACGGCTTGACGGCGTTTGGCTCGGGTTCGAGGTAGTAACTCTTCGCGAAGTAGATCGGATCGATCTCCTCGGCAGGTACGAATTGCAGGACGTCAACCGTGCGGGCCGTTGGCAGCGGAAGCTCAGCGAAATCGTCGTCGGTTAGCACCACGGTCTCGCCACTGGGCAGCTGGTACCCCTTCGCGATGTCGCCGTAGGCGACCTCCTCGCCGTCGGCCTCAGCCACCCGTTTGTACCGGATGCGCGAGCCGTCCGTGCGCCTTACCTGGTGGAAACTGACGTCCTTCTCCTCGGTAGCGGTGAACAGCTTTACGCCAATGCTCACCAAACCGAAGGACACGGTGCCCTTCCAGATAGACCGCATATGAGAATGGTAGGGGTGCAACCCATGCTCGCAACCGCTGTCACCTCGCTGCCCCGCGGCGAGGGCTGGGCGTTCGAGTTCAAATGGGACGGTGTTCGGGCTCTGCTCGACGTCTCCGAGCACGGGGTAAGCCTGCACAGCCGGGCCGGCAATGACGTCACATCCGCCTATCCCGAGCTCGTGAGCCAGGCGCAGGGAGTGGGCGACGCGTTGCTGGACGGGGAGATCGTCGCCATAGCTGACGGGCGGCCGTCCTTCGAACTGCTCCAATCGAGGATGCATGTGCGATCGGCAGGTGAGGCACGCAGACTTGCGCTCCAGGCCCCCGTCACGTTCGTGGTTTTCGACGTCCTGCGCCGTTATGGCGTGGATCTCACCGCGCGCCCATACAGCGAACGCCGGGCCACCCTCGAACGCTGGACTGCCGACCACGACGGCTGGACCTTGAGTCCGTCCTTCGACGACGGGGCGGCCACCGAAGCTGCGGCTCGCGAACACGGACTGGAAGGTGTCGTCGCCAAGCGCGTCACGTCGAGGTACCGACCAGGAGTCCGCGGCCCCGACTGGCTCAAGTTGCGGTTTGTCCAGAGTGGTGAATTCGTGGTCGTCGGGTGGGAATCGGCAGCAGATCGTCCCGGCGATCTGAGCTCGCTCGTGCTTGCCGCACACCGGCCCGGAAACGGCGGCCTGGTTTACGCCGGCAAGGCTGGCAGCGGGCTGACCGCGCAGACCTCACGGCGCCTGCAGGCCTTGCTCCACACCAGCGACCGGTGCCCACTGCCCGGACCACCCCCGGTGCCATCCGCTCGTGTCGTGACGTGGGTCGAACCGAGCGTCGTCGTGGAGGTTGAGTACGTCGAGGTGACCGAGGACGGTCGCCTGCGGCACCCGGTGTTCCGCGGGATCCGGGCCGACAAACGTGCCGAGGAGGCGACCGGATATGCCTGAACAAGCATCTGATGGCAAGGCCCGCAAGGTGCCCGCCGGGACCGCCGACAAGGTGATCGTCGACGTCGAGGGCCGCACGCTCACGCTGTCGAATCTGGGCAAGGTGCTCTATCCCGAAACCGGATTCACCAAGGGCGAGGTGATCGACTACTACATGCGTGTCGCACCGGTCCTGCTGCCGCACCTCGCCGATCGTGCCTTGACGATCAAGCGCTACCCGAACGGTGTCGACGCGCCCTTCTTCTTCGAGAAGAACGTGAGCCGTGGCACCCCGTCGTGGGTGCGCACGATCCGCCTCCCGGTGCCGGGCTCGACCAAGGACCGCGAGACGATCGACTTCGTCGTGGTCGACGGCCTGCCGACCCTGGCGCGCCTGGCCAACCTCGCCGCACTCGAACTGCACGTTCCGCAGTGGCGAGTGCCCAAAGGCGCTCGCAAACCGCGGACCGACCTGATTGTCTTCGACCTCGACCCCGGTCCTCCGGCGACGATCGTCGAGTGCTGCGAGGTCGCGCTGTTGCTGCGCGAGGTGCTCGTGGCCGATGGATTGACACCGTTTGCGAAGACGTCGGGATCCAAGGGCATGCAGGTCAGCGCACCGGTCGAGGTTGCCGACCCCGGCCTCACCTCGGAGTACGCGCACACCGTGGCGCGCGAGCTCGAGACCAAACGGCCCGATCTCGTGGTGTCACGAATGACCAAGTCATTGCGTCCCAACAAGGTGCTTGTCGACTGGAGCCAGAACAATCCGGCCAAAACAACGGTGGCCCCGTACTCGCTGCGGGCGCGAGCGGCCCAGACCGCCTCGACGCCGCTGGACTGGGACGAACTCGCCGATGGCGGGAACCTCGCATTCACCGCGGCGCAGGTCCTCGACCGGGTTGCCGAACGAGGTGACCTGTTCGCCGGAGTCCTGGACGACAGCCTGCGGCGCCGGATAACCGCCACCATGGCCACCCGTCAGTAGACTTCGGCGCCAATCGAAGAATCGTCAGGAGATCGCATGTCCAGCGTCGGTGCCGACCCCGCCGAACTTTCGCGCGGTGGCCGCCTGCCTCGCTCAGCCCGTCGCAAGCAATTGCTCGCTGCCGCCCAGCAGGTTTTCGTCGCGAACGGTTACCACGCCGCCGCGATGGACGACATCGCCGAGCGCGCAGGCGTATCCAAGCCCGTGCTGTACCAGCACTTTCCGGGCAAGCTCGAGTTGTACCTCGCCCTGCTGGACACCCAGGTCGAGGCCCTCGGAGCCGCGGTGAACGACGCGCTGGCCGCAACAGACGATAACCGGCTGCGCGTGCACGGCGTGCTCAGCGCGTACTTCACGTTCGTCGATCGAAGCGACGACGACGGCGCTTTCCGGCTGATCTTCGAGACGGATCTGGGCAATGAACCCGCGGTGCGGGACAGGGTGGAAGCGGTCGCCCAGAAGACCATGCAGGCGGTGGCCGACACGGTCGCGGGCGATACCGGACTCGGGCGCGCCGAAGCCGAACTGCTCTCCACGGCACTCACCGGCGCAGCCCAGGTGGCCGCGCGCTGGTGGCTGGCCAGCGACCGCCCGGTGACTCAGGCCGATGCCATCCGGCTGCTCGAATCATTGCTCTGGCGAGGGATCTCCAACTTCCCGCGGCAGGGAGATCCCGGCCACATCGGCTCGACACCCTCCGAAGGCGCGTTACCGGAATGACCGGCTGACTGGCCGCCCGACCCGCACGCTCCGGCGCCCAGTTCGCTCTCGGCGCAGCGACTGCGGCTGGCTTCGATCCATCCCTCGGCTACCGTGACATGACGTTACGAACGAGAGTGAAACCTCGCACCGACTGCAGGAGGACCACCGTGGAGGTCAAGATCGGCGTGCTGCACACGCCGCGCGAGATCGTGCTCGAGAGCTCGCAGGCTCCTGCCGACGTCCAGACGGCCGTGTCCGAGGCTCTCAAGAGCGTGGATGGCCAGCTCTCGCTCACCGATGAGAAAGGCCGCTTGGTGATCGTCCCAGCGAATCTCATCGCCTACATCGAGATCGCCGCGGCCGACGTGCGCCGAGTCGGTTTCGTCGGCGGAGGCTGAACGCTGCACGCGAGCTCGACCGGTGGAAGGCAGCACCGGTAGGGCCGCGGGCATGGGCAGCCCAGCGGTCACGGTGCCTGCCTGCTTCGGTGTCGATCAGGCGGATGGGAGCGCCTATCGTGAGCCCATGTCATCCGATGGCGACTCCGATCTCCTGCCGTCTGGCCTGGCGCCGGCCCAGTGGACTGTCGTGGACCAGGGCTGGGGTCGTCGAGCGGTCGACTTCGCCGCGCTGAGCGAACCGGCCAACTGTCGCGAGTACGTAGCCCTGCACCAGCTACTCGGAATCGGTCCCCGCGACCGAGTCCTCGACGTCGCGTGCGGCTCTGGCCTGGCGGTCGAGTTGTGTGCTGCTCGCGGGGCAACGGTTGCCGGCCTGGACGCCTCGCAACGCCTGATCGCCGTCGCCAGGGATCGTTCCCCACAGGCGGACCTGCAGGTCGGCGACATGCACGCCCTCCCGTGGGCCGACAACACCTTCGACGTGGTCACCAGCTTCCGGGGTATTTGGGGAACGACACCGGCCGCGGTCGCGCAGGCGCGTCGCGTCCTTCGGCCCGGTGGCCGAATGGGTCTTACCGTGTGGGGCCACATCAAGGCCTCCCCAGGTGCGTGGGCCCTGGCGCCGTTCACCCTGGCCGCACCCGACAAGGTCGCCAACCAGTCCGCAATGGTGCGCCTCGGGCGCCCCGGCGCGGGAGAGGACCTGCTGACTAGTTTGGGCTTTCAGGACGTCGAACGCCACGAGATCCCCTTCGCCTGGGAGTTCGCCGACCCTGACCATGACGCCCGCGCGCTTGCCTCGACCGGCCCGGCCTACGAGGCGATCCAGGTCGTCGGCGAGGAGGCGTTCCTCGCGAACGCCAGACAGATCGCTTCCGAGCGACTGCGCGACGGGCTACCGCTGCGGGCCGTCATCCTCGTCGTCGGCTACATCGCAACCAAACCCTTGGACACGCCGCCCGACCACGATGACGAATCCTCGGGCACCTTCCTCGCCGCCGCGCCCGCGTCGGCGGCGGCAGCCCGGCTGCGCCAAGACGACCTCGACGAAGTCGGCTACATCATGAACGTCTCCCGCCTGTGGGGGCATATGCCGGCGGCGCTCGACGGGCTCTTCGGCCTGCTTGGCCAGTGCGTCAAGCAGGGGCGGCTCGACATGCGCACTCGTGGAATCCTCGTCGCAGCCACCGCGTCGACTCTCGGCGATTCGTACTGCTCACTCGCCTGGGGCGGAAAGTTGACCAAGGCTGCCGACTCCGGTCTCGCCGCACGCGTCCTGGTCGGCGATGACTCCGGGCTGGACGCCCACGAACAGGCTCTCGCGGCGTGGGCGCGCACGATCACCCGCGACCCGAACAGCACCACAGCAGCCGATGTCACGGCCCTGCGGGAGGCTGGTCTCGACGATGGCCAGATCATGGCCGTCACGATCTTCGTGGCGCTGCGGGTTGCCTTCTCCACGGTCAATGACGCACTGGGAGCGGTCCCAGATCCCGAACTCGTTGCCGGTCTCCCTTCGGCCATCACCGATGTCGTCACCTGGGGGCGACACTGATTGCGCGCCGCTCGCGAACTTAGCTACTCAGGCCGAGGGCCGTCATCCGCTCCTCGTGGCGGTCCGTGATACGCCCGATGAGGCCCGCGATCCCGGACAGATCACCTGTCCCGGACACCAGCAACATCATCAAGGCATCCCGGTCGGCAAGGACGTGTTGGGTCTGGCTGATCGCCTCCCCGACGAGACGTCGGGCCCAGAGTGCGAGGCGTCCAGCGACGGCCGGTTGCTCGCCGACGGCTGCCCGGACCTCGCGGACGGCGAACTCCGCCCTGCCGGCGTCGGTGAGCACCGCGTCAATCAGGGCCTGCGTGGAGGGATCGACGAACTTAGCCACCTCCCGGTAGAAATCGGCGGCCATCCCGTCTCCCACGAAGGCCTTCACGACGCCCTCCAGCCACGTAGAGGGCTGGGTAAGGGAGTGATACGTCTCGAGGGCTGCCACGAAGGGCTCCATCGCCTCCTCGGGCACCGAGCCGAGTTCTCGCAGGCGGCTCGCGAGGATCTCGTAGTGACCGAACTCGACCGCGGCCATCGCCGACATCTCGGCGCGGCCGGCGAGGGTGGGCGCCATTCGCGCGTCGTCGGCGAGCCGATCGAAGGCACTCAGCTCGCCATAGGCGAGAGCGCCGAGCAGGTCGACGAGGGCATCAGCTGACGCATCAAGGGGCGCGGTTGGCACACTGGGCAGGCTATCTGCCCAGACCGCTAGACTAGAGACACAAGAGCTTCACGAATCTGCGCGTTGACCGCATCACCCTGGCGCCTCCCTCTCGAATCGGGTCGCAGGCGCCGGCCACCTGAGCATCAAGAGCCGGTCGGCGCACCTGTACAGAGGACGCACATGACCGATAATTCCATTTCCGTACCCCACTCAACGCCTGAGCCCGACTCCACCCCGGAGCCTTCGGACCGTCACCGGCCCGAGAGTGAGGATGCGGCAGTTCTGATCGAGCCCGCCCCCCTCGCAGCTCGCGCTCCGGTCGCCGACACCAATCCGGCCTTCAGCGACTTCGACGTCCGTGCGGAGATCGTCGACGCACTCGCCGAGGTCGGCATCGTCAAGACCTTTGCGATCCAGGAACTCACCCTGCCGATCGCGCTCGCCGGCAATGACCTCATCGGGCAGGCCCGCACCGGCATGGGCAAGACTCTCGGCTTCGGTGTGCCGCTGCTCAATCGGCTCAACCTCCCCGGCGCAGACGCGGGCGCCCCCCAGGCCCTCGTGATCGCACCCACCCGAGAACTCGCGGTGCAGGTGTCCGGCGACCTGGCCGCGGCCGGCAGCAAGCTCGGCGCACGGGTGGTCACCATCTATGGCGGGCGCGCATACGAGCCGCAGATCGAGGCCTTGCGCAAGGGCATCGACGTCGTTGTGGGCACGCCAGGGCGGCTGCTTGATCTGGCCCAGCAGCGACACCTCGTGCTCGGGGCGGTGCGCATCCTCGTACTTGACGAAGCCGATGAGATGCTCGATCTAGGCTTCCTTCCCGACATCGAGAAGTTGATGGCGATGGTTCCGGCGCAGCGCCAGACGATGCTGTTCTCGGCCACGATGCCGGGGCCGATCGTCGCCCTGGCTCGGACCTTCCTCCATCAGCCGATCCAGATTCGCGCCGAGCACGCCGGCTCGGCGCCGAGCACCGATCACATCGATCAGTTCGCCTACCGGGCTCACTCGATGGACAAGATCGAGTTGCTGACCCGCGTGCTGCAAGCGCGAAACCGCGGATTGACCCTGATCTTCACCCGGACGAAGCGGACGGCCGCGAAGGTCGCCGATGACCTCGTCGACCGGGGCTTCGCCGCCGCGGCGATCCACGGTGATCTCGGCCAGGGGGCGCGAGAGCAGGCGTTGCGCGCGTTTCGCTCCGGCAAGGTGGACGTTCTCGTGGCAACCGATGTCGCAGCCCGAGGCCTGGACGTCGAGGGCATCTCCCATGTCGTCAACTATCAGGCACCCGAGGACGAGATGACCTACGTCCACCGGATCGGACGCACGGCACGCGCCGGCGCATCCGGCACGGCGATCACCCTCGTCGACTGGGACGACATCCCGCGCTGGAAGCTGATCTGCGACAAGCTCGGCCTCCCCTTCCACGCGCCGTCTGAGACCTACTCCACCTCCGAGCATCTGTACCTCGAGCTCGACATTCCCCGCGACGCGGTCGGTACCCTCCCACGGGCCGATCGCACCCGGGCCGGGCTCGGAGCCGAGACACTCGAGGACCTGGGCGGGCGTGCGCCCAAGCCGCAGCGCGACCGTGGCCGAGACAGTGGCCGAGACAGTGGCCGAGACAGTGGCCGAGACA
>JALYIL010000123.1 GCA_030775825.1 Actinomycetota bacterium | reverse complement strand
CCGGCTCGCCCACGACCACCGACGAGCCGGCCCGGGCTGCGCCCCGCAACCAGCGACTACGTGGGGAGCACGTAGTCGCTGTACTTTTCGCGCAGCGTCTTCTTCGAGAACTTGCCGACGCTCGTCTTCGGCACCTCATCGATGAACACGACGTCATCGGGCACCTGCCACGCCGACAGCCGCTCGCGCAGGAAATCAAGTAATTCCTCGCGAGTTAGTGTTTCGCCCTCACGCACAACGACACACGCCAATGGCCGCTCCGACCACTTCGGATGCGGCACGGCGATGACCGCGGCCTCGGCGACCTTGGGGTGGCCCATGATCTCGTTCTCGAGGTCCACCGAGCTGATCCATTCGCCACCCGATTTCACCAGGTCCTTGGTTCGGTCGACCAAGCGCAGGTAGCCCAGCGGGGATATCGATGCGATGTCGCCAGTCCGCAGCCACCCGTCCTCGGAGAAGTTCTCGCCAGGACGATCGGTACGGAAATACTGCTTCGCGATCCATGGGCCCCGGCACTCCAGCTCGCCGGAGGCCTTGTCGTCCCACGCCAGCTCCTGCCGAGTGTCGGAGTCGACGATTCGCATCTCGACGCCCGGCGGGGCCAGGCCTGCGGTTGCGCGAATGTCGGCCTTGTCGTCCTCGGACAGATCCTCCAACTCCGATCGAAGCGTGCACACCGAGCCCAACGGTGACATTTCGGTCATTCCCCATGCCTGGGTCAGGGGTAGGCCGATCTTCGAACGCCACGCCTCGGACAGGGAACGGGGAACGGCCGATCCGCCACAGATGATCACGCGCAACGTGGAGAAATCATGTTGATCCAGCAGAGGAACCATTCCCATCCAGATCGTGGGGACTCCGGCGGCGACCGTGACCTTCTCGTTCTGGATCAAGGCGGCCAGGCTCGGTGGGGACAGGTCAGGCCCCGGCATGACCAATGAAGCGCCGGCCATAAACGCGGTGTAGGGCAGCCCCCAGGCATTTGCGTGGAACATGGGCACCACGGGCAGGATGCGGTCGCTTTCGCGAATGGCGAAGACACCGCTGGTCATCGACGCGAGGGAGTGCAGCCAGGTGGAGCGGTGGCTGTACAGGACCCCCTTCGGATTTCCGGTCGTGCCGGTCGTGTAACAGATCGCCGCCGCCTGCCGCTCGTCGGTGACGCGGTCACTGAAGTCGATCTCGTCGACATCGGCGAGCACTTCCTCGTAACGCAGGATTCGCGGGTCGTCGGGAAGTTCGGCCGGCGACCCGTCGTCCATCACCACGACGTGCTTGACGGTGCCCAGCTGCGGGAGATATTTGCCGAACAACGGGAGCAGCGAGCGATCGACAAAGACGGCCTCGTCCGCGGCGTGATCGACGGTGTACACCAGCTGCTCGGGAAAATAGCGGATGTTGAGCGTGTGCATGACGCGACCCGTTCCCGGGATGGCGAAGTACAGGCCCAGATGCCGTGCGGTGTTCCAGCCGAACGTGCCTACGCGCCCGTCGGCCGATACCCCCAGGGTGTCGAGCATCGCCGCCACCCGGCGAGTCTCCGCGGCGACCTCGCCGAAGGTGGCACGTTTCGTACCCGACACGGTGGCAGTCACCACCTGCTTGTCGCCGAAGTACTGCGAGCCCCGGCCGAAGATCCAGTTCGTGGTCAAGGCGACGTCCTGCATCAGTCCCAACATGGCGGTGATGGTTGTCGACGCAGGCTTCCTCGGCAAGCTCGGATAGGCTCACCAGCATGTCCAGCGCGCCGCGCCGACTTCACGCCCGCGCTCGTGATTCAATGAGATTGCAAGTGACATCGTTGAGATTCACGGTGCAACGAGGGAGCACGAAGCATGGATTTCGCCCACGCTGCCGCCGGGGCTGACCCCGCGGCGCCGGAGGATGGGGCCATCGACGGTCTCGACCGTCGCGACCGGGAGATCCTCGCCTTCGAACGCCAGTGGTGGAAGTATGCTGGTGCCAAGGAACAGGCAATCCGTGAACTGTTCGACATGTCGACGACGCGGTACTACCAGGTATTGAACGCCTTGATTGACACCCCGGCCGCGCTGTCGGCTGACCCAATGCTGGTCAAGCGCCTGCGACGCCTGCGCGCGAGCCGGCAACGCCAGCGTTCGGCCCGCCGTCTCGGCATCGAGGTCTGAACAGTCCGAGCGGGCGCCGCGCCCGCCAGTTAGCCCGCCGCCGCCGGCGGGAGCAGATCGGCGGCGCCCTGGTGGCGTTGCTCGGCGTCGGCGTGCTCGTCATCGCGGTGATCGCCCTGCGCCACCCTGGTAACCGGGCAGCGACCGCGGGCGCCCTTACGAACCATTCGACGACGGCTGCCCCGTCGTCGCACTCCACGACATCCGCGGCAGCTCGGCGCACGACTGCCCCGCGGGCGAGTGCCGCCCCGACGAGCGCGGCGAAGCTGCCGCTCGTCGTGCTGAACAACACCTCGACGTCCGGACTTGCCCAGACTGCCGCCGCCCGGTTCCAGGCCGGCGGCTGGACGGTCACCGGCACGGGCAACCTTTCCGGCAGCATTGTCTCGACGTGCGCGTACTACGACCCCAACGTTTCCGGGGCCAACGCCGCCGCGAGCGCGCTGGAAACCCAATTCCCCACCATTAAGCGGGTCGCGCCCAAGTTTTCCGGACTGCCCGCCGGCCCGATCGTCGTCGTTCTCACCTCCGATTACACCTCCGGCTGAGCCCTGTCGCGGCGGCGGATCGCACGGGTGCGCGCTCACGCCGTACACCGCTATGCAAAGATGGAGCCACAACCGAATAGCACCGCTCATCCAGAGGGGCAGAGGGACCGGCCCGACGAAGCCCCGGCAACCGCGTACGAAGCTCGACGTCGCCGATGCGAACGCATCCGATATTGCGACGTGAGGCCGCCGTAGGCAGGTGCCAACTCCGGCCCAGGCGTAACGACCTGGGGAAGATGAGGAGAAAGGCCTCGTATCTATGACTGCCCTCGTTGATCGCCCGACCGTCCCGTCGCCCGCGGCCGCCCTCGTGTGTCGAAACTGCGGCGCACGCTTCCCGCTCGGCGCGCAGCACGCGTGCTTCGAATGCTTCGGGCCGCTCGAGATTGGCTACGACCCTGACGCACTCGCCCGGGTGACGCGCGGTGACATCGAATCGGGACCGCATTCGCTATGGCGCTACGCGGGGCTGCTGCCCGTGGGCCAGGACCCGGCAACGCGTGTCGATTCCGGCACCGGCATGACCCCGCTCATCCGCGCCGACCGGCTCGCCGACGAGCTCGGGTTCACCGCGCCGGTGTGGGTCAAGGATGATTCCGCCAACCCCACGCACTCGTTCAAGGACCGGGTCGTGTCGGTCGCCATCACCGCGGCGCGCGAGTTGGGCTTCGAACGGATTGCCTGCGCATCGACGGGCAACCTCGGCAACTCGGTCGCCGCACACGCCGCGCGCATCGGGATGGCCTCCATCGTCTTCGTCCCCGCCGATCTGGAACCGGCCAAGATCATCCAGTCCGCGATCTACGGGGGAACCCTCGTCGGGGTCGACGGCTCCTACGACGATGTGAACCGGCTCTGCTCGGAGCTGTCCGAGCTCGACGAGTTCGAGACCACCGGCTTCGTCAACGTCAACGTGCGCCCGTACTACGCGGAGGGTTCCAAGACCCTCGGCTTCGAGGTGGCCGAGCAACTCGGCTGGCGGTTGCCCGGTCAGGTCGTGGCGCCGATGGCGTCGGGTTCACTGCTCACCAAGGTCCACAAGGCGTTCAAGGAACTCATCGGCGCCGGTCTCGTGGAGTCCGCGCCGTGGCGCGTATTCGGAGCACAGTCGGCCGGCTGCTCGCCGATCGCCACCGCGTTCGCGAACGGGTGGGATGTCGTGCAACCGGTGAAGCCGACCGGCATCGCCAAATCGCTCAACATCGGCAATCCCGCTGATGGGCCTTACGCCCTGGACGCGGTGCGCTCGGCGGGTGGTGCGATGGCTGCGGTGGACGACGACGAGATCCGCGAAGGCATCCGCCTGCTCGCGCGCACCACGGGCGTCTTCTCCGAAACCGCCGGCGGCGTGACGGTCGCGGTGCTGAAGAAGCTCGCCGCGGCCGGCGCGATCGACACCTCCGTCGAGACGGTTGTGTACAACACCGGCGACGGCCTGAAGACCATCGATGCGGTCAGTGAAGGTGCCCGCCCGACGGCGGTCATCCCGCCCACGGTCAAGGGGATGCGAGCGGCGGGATTGATCTAGGCGCCACAGCGGCCAAGAGGTGGGCTTTGACGTGAGCTTTGCCTGCGATGGGATACTTAACCCTTGTTTTACGGGGAATTTCGCGCATCTAGCCATCGGAAGTAGGTCCGTGTAGCGTCCGCGACGGTCGAAGTTGCGAGCGTTTCTGCAAGCGAAGTACCACGCGCCCCGGCAGGGGAACGTGCACTGCTGTGAAGCGGGACCAGGCACCAAGACCCCGGCTTGACGCAGGGTGAAGCTGGACGGCCCCTAGCAAGGAGTGCACGTGGCACAGGGCACGGTGAAGTGGTTCAACAACGAAAAGGGCTACGGCTTCATCGCGGTAGACGGTGGCCAGGACGTCTTCGTCCACTACTCGGCCATCCAGTCCGACGGCTATCGATCACTGGACGAGAACCAGCGCGTCGAGTTCGAGGTAACGCAGGGTCCGAAGGGACCGCAGGCCGACGCCGTGCGCATCGTCAGCTGACCGTCGCACCAACCCGAAGGTCCGGCGCGGCCCTCGACCCGCTCAGCCTGCGGGTCGCGAGCCGGGCTCGGGTCGCCTGCGTGCTGCCGAGGTGCTGCCGGGCTGCTGCCGAGGCGCTGCCGAGGCGCTGCCGAGGTGGCTCTTGCGGGGTAATAGGTGGGGCCTCCGGGTATGAGCGCCTTGCACTCATGCGGGGCGAGTGCTAATACTGGATTGGCACTCGGCTAGGCTGAGTGCCAGCCGGTAGCAGTGAGGTGTTGCTTCGTGGACGCCGTCCGTCGCGGGCGCTGAGGCCGGCAACTACGAGCGTGTCCATCTACGAGTAAGGACGACACCGCATGGCCAAATTGATCGCGTTCGACGAAGAGGCCCGCCGCGGCCTTGAGCGCGGCATGAACGTACTAGCCGACGCTGTCAAGGTGACGTTGGGGCCAAAGGGCCGCAACGTCGTACTGGAGAAGAAGTGGGGCGCCCCCACGATCACCAACGACGGCGTCAGCATCGCGAAGGAAATCGAGCTCGACGATCCTTGGGAGAAGATCGGCGCCGAACTCGTCAAGGAGGTCGCGAAGAAGACCGACGACGTAGCCGGTGACGGCACGACCACGGCCACTGTGCTGGCCCAGGCGCTCGTGCGCGAGGGTCTGCGCAACGTGGCGGCCGGCGCGAACCCGATGGCACTCAAGCGTGGCATCGAGGCAGCTGTGACGTCGGTGTCCGAGGTGCTGGGCAACCAGGCCAAGGACGTCGAGACCAAGGAGCAGATCGCTGCCACCGCATCGATCTCCGCCGCTGACACCACCGTCGGCGAGTTGATCGCCGAGGCGATGGACAAGGTCGGCAAGGAAGGCGTCATCACCGTCGAGGAGAGCAACACCTTCGGCCTCGAGCTCGAGCTCACCGAGGGTATGCGCTTCGACAAGGGTCACATCAGCCCTTACTTCGTCACCGACACCGAGCGTATGGAGGCCGTCCTCGACGACCCGTACATCCTCATCGTCGAGTCGAAGATCGCCAATGTGAAGGACCTCCTCCCGTTGCTGGAGAAGGTCATGCAGTCCGGCAAGCCACTGGCGATCATTGCCGAAGACGTCGAGGGCGAGGCACTTGCCACCCTGGTCGTCAACAAGATCCGTGGCACCTTCAAGTCTGTCGCCGTCAAGGCGCCGGGCTTCGGTGACCGGCGCAAGGCAATGCTGGGCGACATCGCCATCCTGACCGGCGGTCAGGTCATCAGCGAGACGGTCGGACTCAAGCTCGAGAACGCCACCCTCGACCTGCTCGGCAAGGCCCGCAAGGTTGTTGTCACCAAGGACGAGACCACGGTCATCGAGGGTTCCGGCGACGCCGACGCGATCCAGGGACGGGTCAACCAGATCCGCGCCGAGATCGAGAAGAGCGACTCGGACTACGACCGGGAGAAGCTGCAGGAGCGCCTGGCCAAGCTGGCCGGCGGTGTTGCGGTCATCAAGGTCGGCGCGGCCACCGAGGTCGAGCTCAAGGAGCGCAAGCACCGCATCGAGGACGCCGTTCGCAACGCGAAGGCGGCCGTCGAGGAGGGTTTGCTGGCCGGTGGCGGCGTGGCTCTGGCCAACGCCGTGGGCACCGCGTTCGACAAGCTCGACCTCACCGGTGACGAGGCAACTGGCGCCAACATCGTCAAGGTCGCACTCACCGCACCGCTGAAGCAGATCGCGATCAATGCCGGTCTTGAAGGCGGCGTCGTCGCAGAGAAGGTCGCCTCGCTCCCCGCGGGTCACGGCCTCAACGCGGCCACCGGTGAGTACGTCGACATGTTCGCCGAGGGCATCGTCGAGCCGTGCAAGGTCACGCGTTCGGCATTGCAGAACGCGGCATCGATTGCGGCGCTGTTCCTCACCACTGAGGCAGTCGTTGCAGAGAAGCCGGAGAAGGCTGGTGCCAACGCAGGTGGCGGCGGCGGCATGCCAGGTGGAGACATGGACTTCTGAGCGACTGCTAAGTCCACTCGCAACACCACGCACCACCGACAGGGGCGGGGCCGGTTACCGGTCTCGCCCCTGTTTGCTGCACCGGTGCGTGTTTGCTGCGCCGGTGCAGCAATCAACCGAGCAAGTCGTCGACGAAGCACCAGCGCCAGGCCTCGCCCGGCTCGATGCTGCGCATCACGGGGTGACTGACCTGCTGGAAATGGCCCGTCGCGTGCTTGCCGACGGAGGAGTCGCAGCAACCGACGTGGCCACAACGCAGGCAAAGCCGCAAATGCACCCACCGTGTTCCGTCGCGTAGGCACTCCTCGCATCCGTTGGGAGTGCGGGGGGCAACGATCTGCGGGGCTTCACGCAGGTGGGCGCAATCCCCGGCGCGGTGATCGGGCGTGGTAAGCGTGTCATCCAGCCGCGCAGCCGCGTCCTCGATCCGGTCCAGCATGGACTCCTCGACGTCGATGGCAGTCATCGCCGCCCGCAGTCACCTCGTCGTCGTACACGCCCCGGTCGCGGGCCTGCAGGATGCTGCTGCGCTCCGGTGCGGCTGTCATGCGCGGACGGCCTGATTATCCGGACGTCGTGGCGCTGGCTCAGGTGGACGACCCCAGGAGGTGCTGGCCCTGGCGCGATGATCCGGTGACCGGTTCTCGGCTGCCGGTCAGCGGCCGGTCACACCGAGCTGCAGCCGATCCGGGCGCCCGCGACAGTGTTGAAGACTCCAAACGCCGGCGGGTTGTTGTCGATGCACAGAAGGGACCCGGCGATGTCGGTGTACCAGATCTCCACCAACAGCCGGTTGTGCACGATGCTCACCGAGCCACGGATCTGCATGGCTCCACATTCCCCGATGGAGACTTCGTTGCTGTATTTCACCCCGCCCTGCACGGTGATGCTTCCGCCGACGTACCACGGACACAGGATGCTGGAGTACTCGCTGATGCCTTTTTCCGAGCACGTACCTTGGCCAACCAGCCCCGACGAGCCCGGCTTGGTGAGCGTGATCGCGCCCTTGATCGAGGTTCCGTTGTCGATGTTCACGTAAGCCTGAGTGGCTGTCAGGCTTCCGCCGATTGTGCTGTTGCATGTATAGAACGACGCGTTCTTGTTGACGATGACGGCACCGAGTACGGAGGAGTTCGAAATCTCGCAGAACGAGTTCGGCGCGACGATGATCGTCGTGAAGGCCGTGCCGGAGTACGACCCGCTGCAATTGCCGGGCGTCGACGCGTGGCTGGCTGGGGCCAGCACGAGCCAGGACAACGCGGCGGCGGCCAGAGCGACGGTCAGAGCAAGGAACTTGCGCATGAGGATCCCCTCCCGTGGGTAGTCGCAATGTAGACCCAAACTGGCCCCGGGAACAGGAAACGTTCGTCCACGCTCAACCTCGGATATCAGATTGCCGCTTTTCTGACGGAGTGCGCTGTTGCGATTCGTGCCTGGGGCGTGGCAGGCAGGCCACAGCTCTCGCTATCGGCCAAGCGCTAGCGGGACGAGGCGCTCGGTGGCCTTGACCTCGACGCCCTCAGCCAGTCGGTCGAGCAGTCGCCGCTCTTCCGCTTCCCTTACGGAGAGCAAAATCCAAACCTGATCGCCGAGGTGAATGCGCTGGGATACGTCGCCGTTCGCTGGACGATTGACACGCTCGGCTGGCAGGGATCTCGTGCAGGAGCCACTACCCCGCACATTCTCGAGCGAGTCCTCGGGGCATTGACTCCCGGCGAGATCGTGCTCATGCACGTCGGTTCAACTCCGCAGGACGGCTCCACGCCCGACGCCGATGCCCTGGGCCAGCTAATCGGTGCACTACGCGCGCGCGGATACAGATTCGTCACCCTCGACGCCTTTCACGGCTGACCAGCCGAGTGCTCCGACACCGCCTCATGCTGTCCCGCCTGACATTGGTCCTACCGCTACCGTCACCCGAGTAGTCAATCCAGCCCGCCGGGGAGTGCAAGGGAGAACGCCACCATCAAGCCGTGTACGACTTGGAAGGCGTTCATCAGTCCTCTCCGGCGGGGGCTGGTACTGCTCCTATGGGTCCGCGGGCCACGGGCGACGGAGGTCATAGGCGCCTGGATCTACACCCAAGTCCTAGCGTCGGTGCTTGCACGTTGCTAGCATTATGCAACATGCGGACGTTGTACTTGCGGAACGTGCCCGACGAGGTCGTGCGGCGGTTGGAGCGGCTCGCCGCTGTCGACGGCACCTCGGTAGGTGCGGTGGCCGTGCGCGAACTGACCGACGTCTCCAGGCGTGCGGACAACCCGCTACTGCTGGCGGGCCTTCCGGACCTTCACGTCGACGTCACTGAGATCGTCGACGATCTGGCCAGCGAGCGCGCGCAACGGTGATCGTGGTCGATGCCTCGGCCGCACTGTCAGCGCTCCTCAACGACGGCCAGGCCCGCCACGCATTGGCCGCAGATCAACTTCACGCGCCCCATCTCGTCGATTCGGAAGTCGCAAGCGGACTTCGCCGCGCAGTCGCCGCGCATCAGATCCAGGCACCTGCCGGCTGGGCGGCACTCGATGCCTGGCGTCGCCTCGGCGTCACCAGATACGCCGTTCACCCGCTGCTGGAGAGAGTGTGGGAGCTTCGCGCCAACCTCAGCGCGTACGACGCGGGATACATAGCTCTGGCCGAGTCGCTGAACTGTGCGCTCCTCACCGCCGACGCCAAGCTGAGTCACGCGCCGGGAATCCGATGCGCGATCACGGTAGTGCCTCGATAGGTGTGCGCCAGACCGCCTGGGCGGGCTGCCCCGGGTGATAGCTACAGCGGCCGCAACAAGTCATCGGCGTCGACGATCGTGTACGCGTACCCCTGCTCGGCGAGGAAGCGCTGGCGATGCGCGGCATACTCGGCGTCCAAGGTGTCGCGCGCCACGACCGTATAGAAATGCGCCTGGCGCCCGTCGTGCTTCGGGCGCAGGACCCGCCCCAGACGCTGCGCTTCCTCCTGCCGGGACCCGAACGTCCCCGAGATCTGCACGGCCACCGACGCCTCCGGCAGGTCGATCGAGAAGTTCGCGACCTTGCTCACGACCAGAACCCGCTGCTCACCGCGGCGGAACTCGTCGTAGAGCCGCTCGCGCTCCTTGTTGGTCGTCGATCCCTGAATGATCGGCGCACCGTCGAGTTCGGCGGCGATGTCGTCGAGTTGGTCGAGATAGGCGCCGATCACCAGAACCTGGTCGTCGGGATGCTGATCGACGATCGTTGCGATCACGGGCAACTTCGTGCGCGCCGTGGCGGCAAGCTTGTAGCGATCCTCCGGTTCGGCGGTGGCGTAGGCCATGCGCTCGGCGTCGGTCAGCGTCACCCGGACCTCTGTGCAGTCGGCCGGTGCGATCCAGCCCTGGTTCTCGATGTCCTTCCAAGGCGCGTCATAGCGTTTCGGACCGATCAGCGAGAAGACGTCACCCTCCCGGCCGTCCTCGCGGATCAGCGTTGCGGTCAGGCCGAGGCGCCGGCGGGATTGCAGATCAGCGGTGAGCCGGAAGATCGGCGCCGGCAACAGGTGCACCTCGTCGTAGACGATCAGACCCCAGTCGCGGCTGTCGAACAGTTCGAGATGGCGGTACTCACCCTTTCGGCGGGTCGTCATGACCTGATACGTGGCGATCGTGACCGGGCGGATCTCCTTCTTCTCGCCGCTGTATTCGCCGATCTCTTCCTCGGTGAGACTGGTGCGCGCAATCAGTTCCCGTTTCCATTGGCGCCCGGCGACGGTATTGGTGACCAGGATCAACGTGGTCGCCTGGGCCTGCGCCATCGCCGCCGCCCCCACCAGCGTCTTTCCCGCACCGCACGGAAGCACCACTACGCCCGAGCCGCCGGCCCAGAACATGTCGGCTGCCTGGCGCTGGTAGTCGCGAAGCTCCCACCCGTCGGTGTTGAGCTCGATCGGATGTGCCTCGCCGTCGACGTAGCCGGCGAGATCCTCTGCCGGCCAGCCGACCTTCAGCAGGGCCTGCTTGAGGCGGCCCCGCTCGGACGGGTGAACGAGGACGATGTCGTCCTCTATCCGTTCACCCAGCATCGGGGCGATCTTCTTCTGCCGCAGGATCTCCTCGAGCACCGCCCGGTCAAAGCTGACCAATGCCAGACCATGCGTCGGGTGCTTTACCAGTTGCAGGCGCCCGTAGCGGTCCATGGTGTCGGCGACATCGACGAGCAACGCGTGCGGCACCGAGTAGCGGCTGTAACGCACCAGCGCGTCGACGACCTGCTCGGCGTCGTGGCCGGCCGCGCGGGCGTTCCACAGCCCCAGCGGGGTGAGCCGATAAGTATGCACGTGCTCAGGGGAGCGTTCGAGCTCGGCGAACGGGGCGATCGCCGCCCGCGCCTCCGCTGCCATCGGATGCTCGACCTCGAGCAGAAGTGTCTTGTCGGACTGAACGATAAGTGGACCGTCGGTCACTGTGCTCCCCGCGATAGGTGGACTCACCATTGTCGCAAACACTGCGAAATCGGCGGATGTTCCAGTTCTCGGCGCGACGGGAGGGGGGCCGCTTTGTAGCCTCGACGAATGGCGATCGGGCCTGACCCGCCACGGCCCGCTGCCCATGGCCCGCCGGCCGTGCGCGGCGCCGTTGCTCTGATCGCGTTCGGGTGCGAACTGGGGATGCTCGTGGTGCTCGCCTTAGCCGGGTGGGGGCTCGGTAACGGGGGCTTGATGAGCATCTCGCTCACCATCTTCTATCCGGCGCTCGCGATCTTGATCTGGTTGATCTGGGTGGCGCCGAGGTCCGCGCGCCGGCTGGCCGACCCTTGGCGGTTGGCCGCCCAGATCGTCCTGTTCGCCGCCACCGCGGTGTTGGCCTCGGTGGCGGGGCACCCGCTGCTTGGCGCGGTGTTCGGGGCACTCGCCTCGCTGGCCTTCGTGATGGCGCGCTACACCGGTCGGCTCACCGACGGCTCACCAACCCGGTGAGCCGGCGGCGGACCAACCCGGTGAGCCGATTCCGTGGGGCTCAGGCCGGGTCGTCATCCTCGTCGCTGCCGTGGTCCTCGGCATCGTCGGCAACGATGCTCACCGCAGTAAGCCTGTGCAACGCAAACGACTGCAAGCGCTGCGTGGCCGTCTCATGACCTCGCACGAAGCCGCCGGCCAGCGAGATCGGCAGGATCGTGTGGCGTGACGCGGTGCCATCGGGATCAGCGTGACCGAGCAATACCCGGCGGCCGTCGCGGATCGCCTGGCGCAGCAGGGCCATCGTGGTCGCGGACGTGACCCCCGGCACCTGCTGGACGATCGGCTGCACCCGGTGGCTCAGTTCGGTGAGCGTGTCACCGGAGCGGATCCGCCGCACCAACTCGGTCAGCGCGGACGCGGACTCCAGCGATGACCGCGGGCGGATCACCCGGACCGGGGTTCGCGACGTGGCACGAGGCGCTTGCGCGCTGAGCGTGATGACGGCCCCGTCGGGTGCTTCGGCGGCCGGCGCGTAGCCGGCCTGGCGCAGCACCTCGAGCACCTTGGCAACCGGAGCGCTGGCAATGACCACGGTCGAGGCCAGCCGCCGCAGTTGCAGCGACGCGACGTCGCGCTCGGCCAGCACCCTGGACAGCAGCGCCTCGTCATCACAACGCAGGTACGCCGACGCCGCGCCGGCGCGCAGCACTCCGTGCCGGCGCGACACGTCCTCGATCATGTAGCTCAGGGCTTGCGGCACTGGGGTCCGCGAGCGCACCGACACCAGCGCCGCCAAGTCCGCACCGCTGCGACCGGCGTCCAGAGCCCGGCGCACTGACCCCTCGGTGATCCGGTAAACGCTGGCTCCGCCGGTCGATTCGAGATCGGCCGCAAGCGCGAGCTCCTCGGCGAGCTCCGTTGTCGGTGGCCCCGGCACGATCACGGTGAGGTCGGGCTGGACGAGGAAGTGGTCGACGGGCTCGGGCAATGCGCTGGCCAGAACCTGCTGGGCCGCAGCCCGGGAGCCGTCGAGCAGGGTCCGGCTGTAGCCGGTCAGACCTCCGGCCGCCGTGACCCCGAGCACGTCGGCTTCGGCGAGGATGGCGTTAGCCAGCGGGCGCTGCGTCGAGGCCCGGCGCGGAGCCTGGAACGCCAACCGGCTAAGCACGCCGTCGCGGTGAACCGGGGCGGCGCCCGCGGGCAGCGCGGTCAGGACCTCGAGCATGCGAAGGCGCAGCGCCGGCATCGTGCCCCGCTCGGCGTCCGGGCCGAGCACCGTGATGAGGCGATCGCGATCGCCACGCTGACTGACCAGGCTGGGCTGTCGGTTCATCTCCAGCCACCCGCTGGCCAGATCGGCCCACCGCTGCGCTGGTTCACGCCCGCGCCAGACGTCGAACTCCGTGGTCGGCAGGTAGACAGGTTCGATCCCGGTGGTGGCCGCGATCAAGCCGGCGGCGTGCGCGGTCTCGATCACCAGCGCGGCGGTGGGCTCGTCGGTGCCGAGTTCCCGTGCGGTTCGGCGGAAGTCGCGCACGCCGACCCCCCCGGAGCGCAGCATCGCCGGCGACTGAGCAGACCACGCCTCTGCCAGGGCATCGACGAGGCGCAACAGGCCCAGTACCGCGGTCGTTCCCATCCGGTCCAGTTCGGCCGGTGGGTGCATCACCACATCCAACGGAGGCGGGCTGTTCTCGAGCGCGCCGAGTGGCACCGAGCGCACCGCGAAGGCCACCTCGCGAGGCAGCTCCACCGTGTGCGTATCCAGGGGGACGAGCAGGCCGCGCGTCATCAGCCGGTGCGGGGGCGGCATCTGCTCCGAGCTCGGCCACGCAGCAGGGAGTTGGGCATTGCGGACGCTGCCCACCGGCGGGCCGGCGGCCAACCGCTCGAGCACCTCACGCTCGGCCGCGTCAGACTGCGCTACCAGCGCACGGACCCGATCCGGATCGCTGAGAAGTTCGGCGATCGCGGCACCCGCCCGCGGCTGGGCCGCAGGGGGTAAGCCGAGGCTGCGCAGGACCGGCGCGAGCTGGACATCGGAGACATGGCGCAACAGCACGGCAGCCGGCCGGCCGAGACCGGCCGGATAGGTTCCGACCGCCTCGGGCACGGTGGCGACCAGATGGAGTGGCCCCGCCGGGCCGGCGCCACTCCAGACCAGTCCCATGGTCTGCAGGGTGTCCAAGGCTCGGTCGCGCTCCCCTGGCGCGACCTCGCCCAGCAGGGGAGCCGCCGAGCCCAGGCCGACCGGCGATTCCCCACCACCGGCGACCACGAGAGCTTCCAGGACGCGCAGGCAGAACGCGTCCAACCCGTCCACCGCGCGCTGCACCGACGTGCGCACGCTCAACCTGCTCGCCAGCATCGCCAGGTCGGCTGGCGCGGGAAGGGCCAGGTCGGGGCGCAGCCGCAGCAGCTCGGCCAGTTGTTCGTCAGTTCGCTGTCGAAGCCACTCCGTCAGCGACCCAGCTTGCTGCTGGTCGGCGGCCAGAGCAGGTGGTGTGACCAAGGGGTGCCCGTTCAGCGCCCGTCGGCCAGGTTCGGACGGGACTCTGGCCCTGGATGGCGGTAGCGCAACTGCTCCACGGGCAGTGGGAAGCCGGCGTCGGGACCGAACGGCGACATCGGTCCGGCCATGTCGGCAGCGAGCTCGTCCACGTGGAAGTCGGCGATCTGTGAGACGACGGTACCGCGGAGGTTTTCGGGCAGTCGTGGCGCGATGCTGGCCATGCGGTCCTCTCTGACAGGGTCCGGTCAGGTGGATCAGACACGGACTATCTAGTTTGCCATGGTCATAGGGTCAGTGGGGTGCAGGCCTTGAACGCCGTTCTCGAATCGGTCAATCTCGCCGTGGTGCTGGAAGCCGACTGGAAGCCCGACGTCGGCCGCACCGGCATCGACAAGCGCCCCGCCGCCGGCGCGGTGCAGACCGGGGACAACGTCCTGGTGGGCGACACGATCGCCGACGAACGCAGTCATGGCGGTCCGGATCAAGCCGTGTATGCCTACGCCGGCGAGGATGCGCAATGGTGGTCTGAGCGGCTGCGGCGGCCCGTGCGTCCGGGCGCGTTCGGCGAGAATCTCACCACGCGTGGACTGGACGTGACCGGCGCCGTCATCGGGGAGCGGTGGTCGATCGGCACCGCGGTCTTCGAGGTCAGCCGCCCGCGCATCCCGTGCACAACCTTCGCTTCCTTCTGGGACGTCGCGGACCTGATCAAGCAGTTCACCGCTGCCGGGCGCCCCGGCGCCTACCTGCGCATCGCCTCGCCCGGCGAGATCCGCGCTGGGGACCGGATCACCGTGGAGCACCGCCCGGCCCACGGCGTGACGATCGGCGAGACATTCAGGGCGATGACCGGCGATCACAGCCTCGCCGGTCGGCTGCTGAGCGCACCGGAGCTGCCGGATGCGGTTCTGGACCGGGCTCGAAAGTGGCTGGCCGGCGACCACCACAGCGAGACGGGTGTGCCGCGAACGTGAAATACCGGCGCGGGCGCAGTAGCGTGTACCTGAAGGCACCGCGAGTGTGCGGTGCCTTCACGCGCGTCAGGCCCGACGCGAGGCCACAGCGGTTTTCAATCAGGGAGTCCCCGTGCCCACCGGCAAGGTGAAGTTCTTCAGCGCGGACAAGGGTTTCGGCTTTCTGTCCTATGACGAGGGCGATGACGTCTTCGTGCATCGAGACGCGCTTCCTGACGGGGTCACCGAACTCAAGCCTGGTCAGCGGGTCGAATTCGGAGTCGTCTCCGGCCGCAAGGGTAACCAGGCCATGCAGGTTCGCTTGCTCGATCCGGTGCCCTCGGTCGTCCGGGCGCAGCGCAAACCCGCCGACGAGATGGCACCCCTCGTCGAGGACCTGATCAAGCTCCTCGACGATGTGTCGAACTCACTTCGCCGAGGTCGCTACCCGGAGAAGGTCGAGGCGCGCAAGGTCGCCGGACTGCTGCGGGCCTTCGCCGACAACCTCGACGCCTGAGCCCTGCGCCGGTCCCTGGGCTGGCCGATCCTAGTCACTCCCGGCTTCGGATCCAGCCCCGGTGCCCGTCCAGCCCGCTTCGCTTCTCTCCCGCTTCCCCTCCAGGATGGCGCCTGCGCGGCGAAATTCTGAACCACCTAAGCGGGGAAGACGAGCTCGGCTCAGCTGTCCAGGTGCGGGTTGCCGGGCGTAAGGCCGGCATCGTGTGCGCGGGTCAGCAGGGCACTGGCCGCCGCGAAGCCTTCCTCGCCGAGGTCCCGGGTGAATTCGTTGACGTAGAGCGCGATGTGCTGCTGCTGCACGGTAGGTGACATCTCATCGGCGTGAGCGGCAACGTAGCCAGCGGAGGCTTCCGGATGAGCCCAGGCGTGCTCAACGGAGGAGCGGATCACCTTGGTGAGGGCTCCGGCGTCCAGAGTGCGCTTCGCGATGATCGCGCCCAGCGGAATGGGCAAGTTGGTGTCGCGCTCCCACCACTCACCGAGATCGACAAGTGCCTGCAGCCCGTAGGACGGGTAGGTGAAGCGGGCCTCATGGATCACGAGTCCGGCGTCGTATCTGCCGTCGTGCACCGCGGGCATGATGGACGCGAACGGCACCACGTCGATGCGCGCGGGCCGCTGACAGCTCGCCCACAGCCTGAACAGCAGGTAGGCGGTGGAACGCTCGCTCGGCACCGCGACGGTGCGCCCGTCCAGGTCGGCGACGTCGCCGCGGGTGAGTACGAGCGGGCCACAACCCCGACCCAGGGCGCCGCCGGTCGGGAGCAGCCGGTAGTCGCCCAGCAGCCACGGCAGCGCGGCGTAGGAGACCTTCACCACGTCGAAGGCGCCGCGCTCGGCCGCCGTGTTCGTGATGTCGATGTCGGCCAAGGTCACGTCGACCGGAGGCGCGCCTTCGATCAGGCCGTGAGCCCACGCGTGGAAGACGAAGGTGTCGTTGGGGCACGGCGAGAAGGCAAGGCCAAGGGTGGTCACGGTATCCATTGTGCTGATCGCTCTGCGGCGGCCGCCGCCGCCACCGACGTCACTGCCCGCCCGAGTCCGTCCAAAGCCGCCGGGACATCCCACAGTTCGCGCTGGCGCGGGCCAACCAGGTTGCTGATCGCACGGATCTCGGCAAACGGCACCCCCCGCAAGCTGGCCGCAGCGGCGACCCCGGCGCCTTCCATGGCTTCGGCGACGGCGTCCGGGTAGCGCCGACGATGTTGCTGCGCTGTTGCGGCGGTTCCCGTGACTGTGGACACGGTGAGGATCGTGCCCCGATGGCCACCGGTGAGCTCAGCGAGTTCGCCGGACAGCCGAGGCGGTACGTCGTAACGGTCCGTGCCGAAGCCAAGCGCCGATATCGGCACAAAACCGCCTTCGTCCTCCACGCCGAGATCGGCGAACACGCAGGCTGAGGCGACCGCGATGCCGCCGGGAACGGCCGGGGCGAATCCACCGGCGATTCCGGCGCTGATGACGAGGTCGTAGTTGCCGAGCGCCAGCGCCGCGGCCGTAGCTGCGGCAGCCGCGGCCGGGCCCACCCCGGCCGCCAGAACGTTCACGTGGCAGCCGGAGGCCAAGACCGCCTCGCGCTCGGCGGCAACGGCGGTGACGATCAACAAGTTCATGGACTAGAGGTGTTGGGACGGTCACGCCAGTCCTCGGCCGCGGCGGAAGTCGCGGCGATGGCTCGGTTGCGCAACGTCACCACGACCGCAACGAGGCCCACGATGATGCCGGAGACGAGGAAGGCGAGGCCGCCGCCTCCGTGCCTGACGGGCAAGATCACGCCTACGGCGGCACCGAGCACCCACGACAGTTGCAAGAACGTCTCGGAGCGCGCGAAGGCACTCGAGCGCAGGGTCTCCACCACATCGCGCTGGATGAGGGCATCGAGGGCGATCTTGGACAGCGAGTTGGAGATGGCGCTGACCAGCATCCCCACGACCGCCATGGTGAGGTTGAAGATCAGCGCCACGAGGATGCAGGTGATCGCGGCTACCGACGCCGAGATGACGATGACCAGTTCCGGGCGCGCCAGCTTGAGCTTGGTGCCCATGGCGGTGCCGGCGAAGTTGCCCAGGCCCGCTGCACCGATCACCGCCCCGAGCTCGACAGCCGCCCGAACCCCGTGGGCGGTGGACTCGACGTAGAAGGCCAGGAAGATCGTCAACAGGCCCGAGAGGAAGCGCAGTACGGATTCACCTTGCAGCGCGGTGACGAGTTGATCCGGGAAACCCTTCTTCGCCCAAGCGCGCAGCCGAATCATGGGCGGCACCCGCGGCTGCGAACGGGGCCGAGGAGGCTCTTGCGGGTGGCGTGGCGCATCGACCGCCGAGTCGACTTGGGACGGCAGCCGGAAAGCGAAAAACGCGCACGCCGCGAAGGCGGCCGCCGTGACGATCAAGCCCAGAGAGTAGGAACCCGTGATCTTGATGAGCATCCCCACGACAGCACCGGCGACGAGCGTCGAGCCGAGCCCGAAGATCGACAGTCGGGCGTTGGCCTCGGTCAGGGTCAGCCCCGGCGGCACGAGCCGGGGCGACGCCGCAGCTCGGATCACCGCGTAGGCCTTGGACAGCACAAGCGAGCCCAAGGCGCACGGGTAGAGCACCAGAAGTTCGGTGGGGTGTCCAGCCATGATCAGGGCCAACACCGCGCGACCGATCGCGGTGCCCGCCATCGTCCACCGCCGGCCGTGCTGCAACCGATCCAGCGCCGGGCCGATGATCGGCGCCACTACCGCGAACGGTGCCATCGTGATGAGCAGGTATAGCAGGATGTTTCCTCGCTGGGCGTGCGCGGACGCGCCGAAGAAGACCGTGCCTGCCAGCGCGACAGTGATCATCGCATCGGTGCCGTAGCTGAGCACCTGATTCCAGATGAGTGCAGTCAGCCCCGACTCCTGTGCGCCGTCGGCCTTGCTTGCGCTGATCACCTTGCGGGTGATGACGCGCGCCGCCCGATTGGTCTGCGTGAAGGCCGTTCGCGCCAGCGCGACCGCCGGGGGAGCGGGGGCTCGCGCCGCGTCTCCCGACCCATCCGGGGCCTGGTGGTACGTGGGGCTGCCGAACTGGGGAGGCCCGCCGTAC
>JALYIL010000122.1 GCA_030775825.1 Actinomycetota bacterium | reverse complement strand
CCGCGGGGGGCAGCGCCATCGGCGTAGCAGCCACCGCTGGCAACGGGCCTGGTTACCGGCTCGCGACGGCCGCGGACGCCTCCGTCACCCAAACCATTCAGTCCTCCGGCACCGTCGTCTCGTCACTGAAGCTGACTCCGTCATTCGCCCAGACCGGAACCGTCAAGTCCGTCGACGTGAAGGTGGGTGACACGGTCACGCAGGGACAGACACTCGCGCAACTCGACACCACCGCACTGCAATCAGCCGTCGACTCGGCGAACCTGACGCTGGCCAACGATCAGCAGCAGCTGCAGACCGACGAGTCCAGTCAGACCTCGACCGGCAGCTCCGTGGCCACGTCAGCCGCCTCGGCTGGCTCGGGGACCTCCGCCGGCAGCGCGAGTACCGCATCCTCCGCGCAGTCTCCGCTGACCCAGTCGTCGGTTCAGCCATCCACGGCACCGTCGACCCAGGCGTCGACCCAGCCAACGGCCAAGGCATCGGGCCCGGCGCAGACCCAGACGGGCCAGTCGTCGGGGACAAGTCTGAGCGCTCTGATCGCCCAGGTCGTTGCCGCACAACGTGCGGTCGTCGCCGGACAACAGCACGTCGACACCGGTCAAAGCGCGGTCGACGCCGCGCAGAAGACAATCGATGCGGGCATCACCCAGAACACCTCGCTGCGCAACGCGGAGCAGTCCGCGTGCGCGGCCACGCCAAGTACGAGCCCTACGGCCACCGCGTCGCCGTCGGGCTCGGCGACGACCTCGACGACGTCCACCGGGCCGGCGAGCTGTGCAACGGCCACCGCAGACTATGCGGCCTTCGCTGACACCCTCGCCACTGACATGGCGACACTCGACGCCAAGATCGTGGCACAGGACGGGAATGTGAACAGCGAGCAGCAGGCGATCACGAACCTGGACTCCCTGATCGCGAAGCTCAAGTCGGCGAGCGCGGCCTCCAGCGGTTCGTCCAGCGCAGGTCAGTCCGGCGGCTCAGGCAAGAGCGGGTCCGGCACAAGCGGGTCCGGCACAAGCGGGTCCGGCACCACCGGGTCCGGCACCACCGGGTCAGGCACCAAAGGATCGGGCACGACCGGGTCAGGCAAGAGCGCGTCAGGAACGACCGGATCAGGCACCAAAGGATCGGGCACGACCGGCTCGGCCGGGACCGGCTCCACGACGGGCTCGACCTCGAAGACAGGATCCTCCGGCGGTGGCGCGGCCGGTTCGAGTAGCCAGCCAGCGAGCGCCGCCCAGCTCGCCGCCGACCAATCCGCGATCGATGCGGCAACGGCGCAGGTTGCCGCCGCAGCGCAGAACCTGGCGGCTTCGACACTGAAGAGCCCGGCCGCCGGAAAGGTTGCCGCGATCGGGCTGACTCCGGGCAACTCCTCGTCGGGTCAGACCATTACGATCGTGGGAACGGGCATCGAGGGTGTCAACGTGACGGTCCCGCTGCCGGAGATCGGGCTGGTTAAGCCGGGCCAATCGGTCGCGGTCTCCCCCGACGGCCTGACTGCCGTACTGCGCGGCACCGTCGAGTCGGTGGGTCTGATGAGCGCCACGTCGGGCTCCACGACGACATTCCCGGTAACGGTCCGGCTCGATGCCGGCAGCCCGCACATCTACGACGGGACCGGTGCCGGCGTCGTGATCACCACCTCGACGGCCAGCAACGTCCTGACGGTGCCAAACACCGCGATCCACAACCGTGGTAACGGCACGCACACCGTCACGGTTCTACAGGGCGGAAAGACGACTGTTGTCCCGGTGAAGCTTGGTGCCGCAGGGACGGACGTCACCGAGGTCACGAGCGGATTGAAACTCGGTCAGCAGGTCGTGATCGCCGATCTCGGACAGGCACTGCCCGGCTCAACCACGTCCACCACGAACACCCTCAGGCCAGGTCAGTTCGGGGGGGCCGGAGGTTTCGGGGGTGCCGGAGGTTTCGGGGGCGCCGCCCCGCCTGCGGGCGGATAACGACGCAGTCTGGGTCGGTGCCTTCGGCTGCGGGGCTCACGAAAGCTCGACGAAGGTCCCCTGGTGCGTGACTAGCAGGGGTTGAACGGTTGCCCTGGTCGAGGGAACAGGAGCGTTCACCCCGCCGAAGGTCGCTGCACCTATCCCCGTTGCGGCTACGAGAGCAACGGCTGCAACTGCGGTGGTCACGATCGTTCGGGTTTTGAGCGACCGCGCCGCCACGGGCTCGCGGGACACCGGCCGCCGTAGGAGGAACCTCCGTAGCACCGAACCCGTTACGGCCAAGAGCAACAGCGGCGTGCCGCTAATGATGAACAGGTCTGCAACGTTGTAGTGATGCGCACCGATCGGAATGAAGTCGACGACCCCCCGGACGCTGCCCGGCGCGGTCCAGTAGTGCATTCCCAGGCGGTCGAGCAGGTCACTGCCCCAGCCTCCGACGACCAACGCACCCGATATCGACACTGCGGTCGAGCGCCGCTGGCGCAGCAGGAGCCATCCGGCTGCGAGGACCAGGGCGGAATCAACCAGATCGAGCGCGGCGCCGGCCACGGGCCCTCGGTACAACCTGTCGATGCCGCCGATCGCAAGCGCGTCGCCGCCATAATTCACGCGAACCCCGGACGCGTGGCGCCATGCCCACCATTTGACACTCTGATCGAGCACGACGATCGCCGAGATCACGATGAATCCAGCCATGCGCTGTCCGCGCCGGAACCTGACAGCCGACATCTTTGCCCAGCTCAGCGACGACATCGGTTGGCGGCTTACGGCGGCGGCGTCCAGGTGGGTCATCATCGGTCACTCCCTGTCGCGGTTCAACTCCCCTCCCCCATTGGTCCCCCGCGCAGCTGGAAGGTGGCTGGAGGATTGCTGGTCTGTGGCTGAACATCGCGATAGAAGCTGCTGTGGCTCAGCTACATAGGGATGCGCCCTCGAGCACGGCGGCTGCGGCGTCAGTTTCCCAGCTGGCCGCAGCCGTGTCTGAGGGTTCGACGAGGGCCACCTAGGTTGTGTCGGTGTCCAGTCGTCCCAGCGGGTGGTACTCGAAAAGCCGCTCGGTGTAGGACTTCGCGTCGCCGAGTCGGGCGGGCAGGTTGGGCAGGCCGGCGCCGGCTACGAAGAACGGAAGCTCGCGCTGGCCAGCGTGGTGCGCAGCCGCGGCGAGCATTGGATAGTCCGGGGGCCGCCGCGGGTACCCCGCGATCTCAATGGAAATTCACAGCCGGGACCGGGCATTCATGGGACGCGCAGATCGTTCGAGTGACAACAGAGAACGCAACGGCGCAGGAGGCACGGATATGACTGCAACTTTGAAAAAGATGTCGGTTCAGGACGTACTGACGATGCGGTTGGCTTCGCTGCGTGAGGCGCACGCTCGCACCCTCGCCGAGATCGTGCCCGACGCCGCAGGCGACGCGGCCGACCGGGCCACCAACGTCGACGCGCACGTTCAGCTTGCCTCGCTGGATGAACGCATCGCGTCGATCGAGGAAGAACTGATATCTGCCAACCGGACGGCCCCGCGGGGGGCGGGTGACACCGTTGCGATCACCGACGTCGTAGTTCTGGACTTCGGAGACGGTCCCGAAACGTTCGTGCTCGGATCGGTCAATCTCGCCGCTGACACCCACGACGTCGTCACCCCGGACAGCCCGCTCGGAATTGCTCTGCGGCAGGCCCACGTGGGAGACACGATCTCCTGGCGCACCCACACGGGGCGAGTGCTGAAGGCCGATGTGGTCGCGGTCAACCCAAGCTGACGCCAGTCTCTTCCCAGGCTGACGCCTCTGCGGCAGGCGTGCACTTTCCGTGATCTCGTTGCATGATGGGGGGCCGCGCTGTCGTTCGTCCTCCATGGTCCGTTCAGACGAGCGTTCCCGGGACGCCGACTGGTTGTCCGCCGTGCTACGTACGGAGAGTTCGCAGATGACGGTTGCGCCTGAGCAAGCCGAGGCCGACCGCACGGTGCTGGTACTCGGCGGTGGCGGTGCTCTGGGCGCATTCCAGGCTGGCGGTTTGCTGGCCCTGGCCGAGGCGGGCGTCTTTCCCGACGCGGTATTTGGCTGTTCTGTCGGTGCTCTCAATGTGCGTTTCTGGCAACTGCGCCCGGGCTGCCAAGGGCTCGAGAATTGGCGCGGTGGTGGCGGACCCGCACCCACCAGGTGCTTGCGCCGTCGCGTTGGGGTCGGATGCTCGGTCTCGCCGACGCCATCGCCGCGGGGCGCGCACTGTATGACGAGCGACCGTTGCAGCGGCTGGTCCGCGAACGCGTGCCCGCTCACGACATCGCCGAGCTCGGCGTTCCGTTGACCGTGACCACGACCTGCCGGACTGCGGCGAGGCCATGCACCACTCGCGTGGTGCGGTGGGCGACGTGCTTGTCGCCAGCTGCGCGCTGCCCGGAGTGTTCCCGGCTGTACGACTCAATGACGGGCACTTGCACGTGGACGGGGGCATTGTCTGCGGGGTGCCCATCGCCCCAGCACTGGCCGCCGCCGGTCCGCACGACCGCGTCCTGGTCATGGACTGCGGGGTTGCTGCGGTGACCGGCCTGCCCGGCGAGTGTGCCGCGATGCCGCGCCAAAACGCCGGCACAACCAGCGGATGCGGCCTGGTCCCGGTCACCGACCGGCCGGCCTACCGGGCACCAGTCGAGTCATACCGCGGTCTCCTGCAAGTCGTTCTCACCGCGTTCACCGTCGCTCGAGGCGTGGCCAACCGTGCGTCGGTTACAGGGGCACTGTGCGACCCTCGAGTCCAGGTGCTCCCATGTCGCGGACGCATGGGCGGCCGGCCTGCTCGAGACACTCCCCGCCGGACCGCGAGACACGTCGGCGACCGCCGCCCTCCTGGCCGCCGGTCACGCCGCGACCCGGTCCTGGCTCGTCGCGAATCTGCCCGACGTGTTGAGCCAGGTAGGGCGCCCGGGTCGCGCCAGCCAGCGTGCCTCTGCGAGCCTGCCTGCCTCTGCTGACGTTGCGCTCACCGGCACCGACAAGCGCCCGCTGCGCGGGGGACAGACGTCGAACCCGCTGTCCGCGGGCAAAGCGCGGCCAGCTGCTGCGATCTGCGCGCCAGTGCTCGCAAGCAGATCGAGAAGGGCCCGGTGGCCGCCGCCTACGTCGCGGATTTAGACCGGGTGCTTAGCGTTGAATGAAGCGCTCGCAACCGAGATCGTCTGCGTGCTGCGGTACAAGGCGCACTACTACGGCGCGAAAGGCCTAATTCTGAACCGAAGCGGCCGAGTTCCTGCAGCACGCGGGTGAGGCGCAGGTGCACGCTGACCGGCTCGCTGAGCGCATCAACCAGCTTGGCGGCACACCGCAGATGGATCCGGATACGCTGATGGCGCGCGCTTAGACCGAGTACAACACCCCTGAGGATCTGCTGAACATGATCAGAGAGGACTTGGTCGCGGAACGCATCGTCATCCAGGCGTATAGCGAGATGATCCAGTGGCTCGGGTCCCAGGATCCGACGACGAGGCGATTGCTCGAGGAGATCCTCGCCGAGGAGGAGGAGCATGCCGATGACATGCTCACACTCCTGGAACGGTCCAGCTAGCCGACGGATGAGTGCGGCGCTCGTCGACCGGGCGTGGCTGCCGCCTGCGGTGGCCGACCGAGTTGCGTCAGTGGCCGAGGACGTTTCCGCACGCAACGCGTCTGAGTTGGCAACGTGGATCACCGAGTTGATTGCAGAAAACCATGCGATCCACGATCAGACGTGCCTGAACCTCAATCCGGCGACGAACGTGATGAACCCGCGCGCAGAAGCGATGCTGTCGTCGGGGTTGGGTTCTCGTGCCTCCCTGGGCTATCCAGGTGACAAGTACGAGACCGGCTTGGAGGCGATTGAGCAGATCGAAGTAATTGCCGCCGAGTTGGCCGCCCGGGTTTTTCGGGCGCGTTACGTAGAGACGCGGGTGGGTTCGGGGACTCTGGCCAACCTCTACGCGTTCATGGCCACTTGCGAACCGGGCGATACGATCATCGCTCCCCCCGCGTCGCTGGGCGGACATGTCACCCACCATGTAGACGGCGCAGCCGGACTGTACCGATTGAACACCGTGTCGGCGCCCGTGGCTGCGCATGCCTACACCGTCGACATCGACGCACTCGCCGCGCTTGTACGCACGCTACGACCGCAGCTGATCACGATCGGCGGCAGTCTCAATCTCGTCACCCATCCGGTCGCCGCCATACGCGAGCTAGCGGACGGTGTCGGGGCCAAGGTGATGTTCGACGCGGCGCACCTGTCTGGTCTGATCGCGGGCGGAGTGTGGCCGAATCCGCTCGACGAGGGCGCGCACTTGATGACCATGAGCACGTACAAGAGCTTGGGTGGGCCGCCCGGCGGCCTGCTCGTCACCAACGATCCAGAACTGGCGCAGCGCATCGAGACGATCGCATACCCCGGGATGACGGCCAACTTCGACGCTGGCAAGACTGCCGCCCTCGCGCAGACGCTGCTGGACTGGTCGGTTGCCGGCCCCGCCTACGCTAACGCGATGGTCGAGACCGCCGTCGCGCTCGCGGAGCATCTCAGCGAGGCTGGACTACCTGTATTCCGCCGCGGCGGGGTTGCCACCACCTCACATCAACTTGCGGTCGCTGCCGCGCAGTTCGGCGGCGGCCAGAGCGCCTCTCGTCGGCTACGTCTGGCGAACCTGCTCACATCCGGGATCGGCTTGCCGGAGGCTGAGGTCGTGGGCGATCTCAACGGACTGCGACTGGGAACGCCAGAGGTGGCGCGACTGGGTATGACGTCAGCCGACATGCCGGTACTTGCCAGCTTCATCGCGCGAGCACTCACCGGACCTCCTGAAGAGGTGCGCGACGAGGTGAGCAACTGGCGACGCCAGTTCGGCCAGGTCCACTTCACCACCGCTTCCACTCAGCCCCAGGCTCGCGACGTCGCGTTCCCGACAACAGCAACACCTCGTGAAGATCTCATCGCAGAATAACTATCAGCGCTGGCCCGGTCTCCCATTCCTGGGCCAGCGCTCCATGCTGTCGCAGGCTTGCCGTGTTGTTGCTGCCCTTCTGCCTATGCACGAAGAGTGCCTGTCGCTGTAGAACTTCTCCCCCGCGGGTCGTGATGAGGGATCCGACAGCGACAGGCACTTCGTGTTCAACGCCGTGGCGTGCGCGCCGCGCTGGTAGTCAGGGCTAGCTCGTGTGGCGCGCCTGGCGTCGCCTGATGTATAGCGTCGGGAACGCGATACCAGCACCGATCAGCAGCGCACCGCCGATCACGAGCAGCGGCTGCGGCCCACGCGGGCTGCTCGGCTGACCCGTGTTGACGATCCGTTCCACAGTTGTCGGAGCCTTCGTGGTCGGTTTGGTCGGCACCAGCGCGCGCACGTACATGCCTGCGCCTTGCATACTTCCAGCGGGAATCGTGCCGGGGTAGGCGGCCTGTTAGCCGTTTCGGTCGCGGAATCCGGGGATCAGCGACCCGTCGGTGTCAGAGGCCATCGAGGCGAGTCCCGGTACCGGCCGCTCGGGGTGGAAATCGGTGGGACTCCCACTACTGGCGTAGGTACTCGCATTGAAGCCGCCCGCTAGCGTCCACGGATTCCAATTACGCGCCGACGGTCGGGTTGACCGTGTCATTGCCGTTCGCGGTGCCACGCAGGAAATCCAGACTGTGCTGCTGCAACAGCGGGGCGGCAGCGTGTCCGTGGCCATGAAAAAGTCCCCACTGGTGGCCCGGTGTAGGTCCCCGTTTTTGGCCAGATAGAAGTCCCCGCTCCTCGCGTGTCTTGTCCGGGTTGAGTGGCCCTGTGCGGTGACGGTGTCGG
>JALYIL010000121.1 GCA_030775825.1 Actinomycetota bacterium | reverse complement strand
TCCAGTTCGGCGAGTGTGGTTGGTTCTACGGCCTGGAAGACCGACGAGCCGAGACCCGCGAGTTCGGCGGCACGGCTCTGGAACACTGGCTGACCCATGCGCCGAAGTATCCCCGGCGGAGCCGGGCCGCGCGAGCAAACCGACGCTTCTTACCAGATGTGTTGGGTAGCGTTAGAGATACTGCCGAAGTCGGTGCCCGGATCGTCAGCGGCAACGTAGGCAGATTCGATACCGATCCGCCCCGGACCCCACACCCGCAGCCACAGGTACCGGTTGCCCCACGTCCGCCACAGCTTTACCCCGGCCCCCGGGTACTCGACATGCAGTTGAACGGCAACGCTCAGGTCCTTGAACAACAGCGCCGGAGGCTTGACCAGCCGCGACTCCCCCTCGGCCAGCGTGCGCATGTAGGCGTTCCCATGCGCACCGATCATCACGAGCCCGGGTAAGTCGGTGGCGACGAACCGATCCAGGAACTGGCCCATCGGATAGTGCCAACGGGTCTCGTCGGCTTGCCGTTCGCGCTCTTGGCCGGCCATCTCGAGCCCGAGTCGTAAGAGTCCCGAGCCGGCGCCTTGATCAGCAGCGTCACGCCCGGACGTGGAATACCAGACGCCGGACTCGTACCAGTCGTAGGTGACCCCCTGTGTGGCGAGCAGCAGCTTGTGCTCGCACACGTCGATGGCGCCCCCAGCCTGCAAGGGCAGCGCCACCAACTCTCCGGACGTGTGATGGGAGAAAGCGATGTGGCCTGGGCCCGACGCCTGCAACATGATCAACGGCAGGCCGGCCCGGAAACGCGTCCAAGGCTTCGACACGGGCATCGAACTGACGGTGACAGAGGGGTCCTGCCACAAGAGCACGTGGTGGGGAAAGTACAGACCCTCACCGGCAGCCAGATTCCAATCGGCCACCGCGTTGATGCTGCCCTCGACCTGGACACTCGAGTGGCCGGCCTGGATGCGCGTCATGTCCTTCATTGCCGGCAGCTCGGTCCAGCCGCCCGAGGTCGTACGCAGCCGCACGTCGACCGGTGCTCCGCACGAGGGACAGCTCCCGCCACCCCCAGCCGAATCCCGGCGGCAGTACGGGCAGGTGTACGTGATTGCGGTCATCGCTCAGTCCGTCGTCTTCGGTTGGTACATCGATTGCATGCCGACGCGACCGGGCCCGGTCAGTTTCATCAGGCTCATCTTGTAGCTCGACGAGAACACATTCGCCAGGGACGCGCCGCCACCACTCATGAGTTGCTCGGCCGCGCCCGCGACCCCGTCCTTCATGAGACCCCGCATCGCCTTCAGGCCACGAAAGCCCTGGCCGGCCAGCTGCCTGGCGCTCTGCAGGCCCTGCGCCGGGCCCCCACTTGCTCCCCCGATGTCGACGGTGCGCACCTCCATGCTCACCGAGGCGTCCTTGTAGAGGAACCCGCCGGGTTCCAGCTCGATCGTCTCCTCGGCAGCAAGGGTGCGCTGGAAGACGTTGCCGTACCCGTGCAACACCAGGATGCCCGGCGTGCTGGTCGCCGTGAACTTGTCGAAGTACATCCCGGTGCCCGCCATGAACACCGTTCGCAGGCCCGGCACCTTGGTGAAGGTGTAGCTGACCGAGCCTGAACTCAGCAGCATCGCGTGGCCGCGGACCTCGATCTCCATTCCGGGCTCGATCGGCAGCACGACTAGGGCCCCGGCCGCGTCACGGGAGAACGCCACCTTGCCCGTGCCGTGCGCCACGCTCAGCACGAAGGGCATGTCCCCGAGCATGCGCCGGGCCCCACCCGGCGTCGTCATCACGGTCATAGGGACGCTGTCCTCCTTCCACAGCATCGCGTGGTGCTCGAAGTAGACTGTGTCGGGCGCGGACAGGCTGACCTCGGCCACCGGTACTACCCCGGTGTCGACCTGGAGCGTGCTGTCCCCGAAGTGGATCTCAGCCAGATCGCGCAGGCGGGGGGCCTCGCGCCAGCCCGAGTCGCTCACTCTGTCCCGGACGTCCAGGGGTGCCCCGCATCGGTCGCAGGCGCTCGTACCGACCGGGCTCTGCGAGTGGCACCAGCGGCACTCGACGCGCTGACCTACTTCAGTCACGGACACCTCGTTGCACGATAAGGCCCAATCGCCGAAGCCGAAGCGTCCCACATTTGGCCGATGTTGGCACCGGCCGGACGCGCCAGTCGGAAATCAGTCGCGTTCCCTTCTCAACTCGGCCGCCGTCGCCTCGACAGACGCGCTGATGACACCGAGCTCCTCGGTCAGCCGGGCAATGCCCTGGACCGCGTAGCGGCCCTGCTCGACATCGCCGCGTAGTTCGCCGATGGCGGGGGCAGCGTGGATCTCGGTGTCAGCCGCAGTGATGCGCTCGGTCAGTTCAGCCAGCCGATTCGCGTACCGGCGCAAGGCGAGAATGCGATCCACGCAGCTCTCGAACGCCGCGTCCGCGTCGGGCCGAGTACGCCCTGCCGTCCGCGCTTGGGCGACTCCGAAGGCCTGCGCGTCCACGGCGTCGAGCTCCGCGGCCAGGTCGAACACCAACCGGTGTGCGTCGAGATAGCCAGACCGCCAGGCCGGGCTGCTCGCGATCTCGGCGACGACCTCGACCGCAAGGCTGAGCAGGGCTCGTTCAGGTCCAGTCGCTTGGGTGCCCGTCCAGGCTTGGCGCGACTGCCACCATCCCGCGGCGGTCAGGGCATGCCGCTCGGCCGGCCGGATCCGCAGCGGGTCAGCTTCGATCCACCGCCAGGCTGCCGCGGTCGCCAGCGCACCAGCGGCGAGCGCCGCACCGGCGATCTCCGCCAGCAACGAATGACCGGCGATAACGGCGACGATCAACACGAGCGCCGCCGCTGCGGCGAGCCCGAGCCCCGGAGCGAGAAGTTGCTGCCAGCGGTCGCGGCGGGGGTGATCTGGACCGGTCGGGTCGTAGCCGGCGCGGCCCCGGATTTCCAGCTTGGCCAGCAGGGCGCCAGGCAGTGGCCGCAGCGGGTCGGTGCTCACCAGGGAGGCCGGCCGAAGTGACGGCGCAACGCGGGCCGCTACCGCGGCTTCGGCTGCCAGCTCAGTTTCCAGCGCCGAACGCTCAGCTTCCCGCGCCGAACGCTCCTCGGATGGGCCGGGCTGCATCTGCTCGCCTACCAGCGCTGCACTGTCGCGTAGGAGCTCGACATGATCGGCTCGGCGTTCTCTGGCCGCGCTAAGATCGACTGGACGGCGACCCGACCGGGGCCTTCCACGCGCAGCCAGACATTGCGCAGGTCATGGGGCGAAGCTTGAGTTGACCAGCCGGGGACCGCGTCGCCGCAACGCGGGCACGCCGCCCCGGCCTGGCTGGGCTGCCGGCAGAACCGGCACAGATAGCCCGCGACGGACATCGGCCCTACCTACTCGGAGTGATGGTGGACGTACATCGACTGAATGCCCACCCGGCCCGGGCCAGTCATCTCGGCGAGGAACAGGCCGTGGCGGAGTAGGCCCGTCTTGACGTTCTGCTGGACCGCGTTCATCTGCACCGAGGAATCCTTGTAGAGAAAGCCGCCCGGTTCGACCAGGATCTTCTCGCCGGGCTGCAGCACCCGCTCGAACACGTTGCCGTTGCCGTGCAGCACCAGCAGCCCGGGCGCGCCCTCGGTGACGAACCGGTCCATGAACATCCCGCCGCCACCGTGCAGCACGTTGGCAAGCCCCTTGATGCGTATGAACGAGTAGTTGATCGAGTGGGAGGCGACCAGAAACGCGTGCTCGCGCACATCGAGTTCCATGCCTGGGTGAAGCGGCAACACGACGACCTCTCCCGGGGCGTCACGGGAGAACGCGACCCGACCTGGGCCGTGGGCCAGCGAGACCACGAAGGGCATCCCGCCGAGACTGCGCTTCATTCCGCCGCTGGCGCTCATGGCCGACAGCGGCGTCTGCTCGTCCTTCCAGAGCAGCACATGGTGCTCGAAGAAGACCGCGGCATCGGCGGCCAACGCCAGCTCCACCACCGGCACCAGCTCGCCCTCCACCTGCGCGGTCGAGTTGCCGAAGTGGAATTCGGTCATGTCGCGAAGCCGCGGGGCCTCGCGCCAGCCGGAGTCGCTCACGACGTCGCGGGCATCCAACGGAGCGCCACACGTCCCGCAGCTGGTTGTCTCCGGCTGGTTCTGCGCATGGCACCACTGGCACTCGATCGGGTCCATGGGGGGCAAGTTAGCATCGCCGCCCTCGGCGCGAGGTGATAATTGGGACAACTTGGTGCGGGAGCGTGCCGCGCTCACCCGTCGGGCGGGTAACCTCAGCCCGAATCGCCACTGCGCGTACAAGGAGACTGGCCATGGCGCTGCTCGGACGCGAATTCATCGCCGTTCCCGACGATCGCAAACACCAGATCGTCTACAAGTGGCCCGACGTCAGCATTCGCCGCGCGAGCAAGGCCATCGTCAATGCCGACGAATTGGCGATCTTCGTCAACACCGGCAAGGTCATCGCCACCATGGGCCCCGGCCGACACGAGATCGACGCCGACGAGATCCGCGGCCTCGGCATGTTCATCGACGCCGCGACGGCCGGACGCGCGTACCGGGCCGAGCTGTACTTCGTGCACACCCGCGAGTTCACCGGTTTCACCTTCGGCGGCCGGATCGACGACGTCCAAGATCCCCAGACCGGCCTGATCATCACACTGCGCGTCTTCGGCGACTACGCGCTGCGAGTCACCGACCCGGTCGTGATGATCACCAATCTGCTTGGGACTGTCGACGTGGACAACAACGACAGCGTCTCACTATGGGTCAGCGATCAGCTGCTCAAGGTCATGCGGACGAGCGTCACCACCCAGGTGGTCCGCAACGGCTGGCCGATCCTGGGACTTTCGGTTTACACGCCCGAGATCGAGCAAGCGGTGATCGCCAAGGCAAACGAGCAGCTCGCGGGCTACGGCGTCATGCTGACCCGAATGGGCAACTTCGACATCAACCTGGCGCCAGAAGATTCCGAGCAGCTCAAGCGGCTGGCAAAGGACACCAGCTACTCCCGACTCGCCGGCAGCTTCAACCAGTACGCCGCCGGCGAGATGGCGCTGGGTGCCGGAGAGGGCATGGCCCAGGGTGGCGGAGCCGTGCAGGGCGCGTTCCTGGCCGCGGGACTCGGAATGGGCGGTACTGCCGCCGCCCAGCCGGCAACCCCAACTCCCCCTCCGCCCAGCGGATTCGCCGGCGGGGGATCGGGCGGATACCCTGGGCCGCCGCCAGCCGGTGGCGCACTGTCGGCCGCTGCCTCGCCCGCAGTCGACGCCCCCGCGCAGCCTACGTGTGCTGCATGCGCCACGCCCAATCCTGTCGGAGCGAAGTTCTGCAAGAACTGCGGGCAGCCGTTCGCCCCGCAGAGCGTCCATTGCACGAACTGCGGCAGCGAACTGGATGCCGGAGTGAAGTTCTGCATGAACTGCGGCACCGCCGCGACCTAGCCACCATCGAAAGGATTGACATGGGCGCATTCGACCGGTTCAAAGACAAGGCCGAAGAGTTAGCCAAGAAGGCCAAGCCGAAAGCCGACGAGCTTCGCGAGAAGGCCAAGCCAAAGGCCGACGAGCTTCGCGAAAGGGCCAAGCCGATGGCCGAGTCCCTCCGGACCAAAGCCGAGCGCGCCGCCGAGACGATCAAGGCCAAGGTCAACGATGTCAGCGACTCGTTGCCCCGTACGCCGGCCCCCGACGTCCCGCCTACGCCCGGCACGACGCCTACCCCGGGCACGACGCCCGAGCCAGGCGGCACGACGGAGCCACCCGGCACGACGCCAGTCTGAGCAGACCCAGCGGCTGGGCCATTCAAGACACTGGGCCTGCAGGGCTCGCCGTGCTCTGGGCCGCGGCCGGCAGCTCTTGGAGAGGCGCCTTGATCCCCTCGGCCGAAGATCTGGCCTGCTCGACGGTGTCCTGGGCGGCCTCGGTAGCTGCCGTCTTCACCTGCTCGACGGCTTCCTGCAGCGGTTCCTGCAGGTTGCCTGCCACCTCCTGCGCAGCTGACTTCAACGGCTCGGCCAGTTCCTGCGCCTTGTCCTGTGCCTTTCGGGCCAGGTCCTGTTCGCGTTGAGTCGGGGGAAGCAACGAGGAGATCAGCCATCCGACGCCGAAGGCAATGACCCCGGCGGCGACCGGGTTGCCTTGCGTCTGCTGACGGGCTTGTCGCGGCGCGCCGGCTATCAGGTCCCCAGTGTGCGTCGCGGCCGATCCGAGCGCATCGCGCGTTGAGGCTGCGGCCAAACCCAGTGAGTCTCCAGCCGATGCCGCGGCCGAGCCCACCGAGGATCCCGCCGAGTTGACGGACTCGACAGCGCTGTTGACGCCGCGCGCAGCGCTATCGCTCACACCCATCACCCTCTCCTTGACCGATCGGGCGCTGCCCTTGACACTGTCCACCCGGCGCCCTACCGCCCTACCCGGGGACACCTTTTCGCTGAGCCGATCAACGCCGGCGCTCAGGGATTGGCGGGTCCGCTCGATCTGTCGCTGGATCTCTTCGGGGCTGCTCATGAGATGCCTCCTACCGTCCCTTAAGTGCGTCGGGAACCTGCTGGATGGTGTCGACCGTGCGTTCAGGCTTCGGATGTACCGTGCGCATGATGCCGCGGCCGTTGACGCCCAGGACGGCGCCTATCACGGCCCAGATGGCTGCGACGATCAGTCCCGCCCATCCGGCGTTCATGACGTTGGACAGCCCGGCCCACAGTGCGATGGACAGGAACAGCACCGTCATGTAAGCGGCGAAGCCGGCACCGCCGAGCATTCCGGCCGCCTTACCGGTTTTGGTGACTTCGGTTCTGATCTCCGCCTTGGCGAGCTCGAGTTCCTGCCGCATCAATGTTGAAAGGTCCCGGCTGACGTCGCTGATCAGCTGGCCGACAGACGTGTCCCCGACGCCACCGTTGGCGGCTGAGTGTGTTTGGGGTGCACTCATGGGGCCACCCCGCCGGCCAGGCCACCACCATTGTGGCCTCCAAGCTCATCGGAAGCCGGTGGGAACGAGCCGTACCCCGCGGCATCGCCGACCGGCGATTGGCCAGGTGGTGAGCCGTACCCAATCACTTCGGTGTCCAGCACCGACGGCGGCACACTCACACCAGTCAGCGGTGCCCCGATTGGCGCCACTGCGCTTGTCGGCGGGTTCTGGGTCGCGGCAGCGGGCGCGCTCGCATGAGAGTCCTCAGCGTGCACCGCCACCGCACCGCGCGTCATCCGGCCCGCGAGCACGCCGGCAAGCGCAGCGCCGAGCAGAAACGACCCCGGTCGCCGGCGGGCCAAGGACCGGACCTCGTTCAACAGATCGCGGGGGTCTCGATCCTCGAGCCAATCCGCAGCGGTTCGTACCCGAGAATGTGCCTGCAGCGCAACTTCGGCGGCTAAACCGGGCTGCTCATTGCTGCGCCCCATCGTTGCCAATTCGTCACTTAGCGAACGCAAACCGCTGACCAGCTTCTGGTGTTGATCGCCGACCTGCTGGGACACCTGCGATTTGGCTTCACCCACCAGGTCACGCGCCTGCCTGGAGGCCTCCTGCGCCACATCCTGCGCCTTCTCCACCACAGTCTCCGCGACGTCACCGACAGCCTGCTTGCCTGCAGATGCGGCCTCGGCGGCCTTGTCTTTGACATCCTCGGCGCGGTCTTTGAGATCCTCGGCGCCCTGACCCCCGTCCGTCATCTCGGACGTCTTGTCCGCGACGGGGCTGCCGGAAGCCGACGGGCTGCCACCCGTGCCGGGGCTGCTTCCTGGAGCCACGCCCGGACCGCTTCCTGCGGGCGCGGAACCGGTGCTGGGCGGAGTGTCCGACGAGCCGTATGCGGGCATCTGTGTTGTCGTGTTGAACGGGTCGCTCATGCTGCCTCCCGGGTTGATTGCCACTGCCGAACTCGACCCGCGCGCCCTCGTGGGCTTGGGCTGAGAAATGTCGCGATGATCATCTGCGAGGCCCGGCAGACTGGCCCTGCTCGCCTGGTCTTCGGTGCCTCGGCCCGTTGGTACCCAACGGGTCTTCACACCTAACAATCGCCACACACAATCGGCGGTTCCCCACGGGGCACGGGGTCGTAGCCGCCACGCACCCCTGGACGACAGCGCAACAGCCGGCGAAGCGACAGGAAGACGCCCCGACGAACACCATGGGATTGCAGTGCCTGCAGCGCGTAATGCGAGCATGTCGGGGTGTAGCGGCAGCTTGGCCGTCGAGTTGGGCTGATCTCGGTTTGGTACCTGCGAATAGCCGTGATCAGCGCTGTATGGACATACTCGGACGCCCGGTTGCTTAAGGCACCCGTGCCGGTCGCGCGACCAGGAGGACTCGAGGATGGGCTCGAGGATGGGATCAGCAGCGACGGGCGTAGAACGGTTGGGCTCAGTAGCACGAACTGGGGACCGCAACCGACGAGTTCGGCCAGGCAACACCCGCCTTCGACGAGGAACATGTCACGCATGCACGAGCTGCCGCCGCCGAAGCCTCGCGGCCCGTAGCCGCCGTATCCACCGCCATAGCCCCGCCCGTACCCCCGTCTGCGCGAGCGCCATCCGCCGATAAAAACCATGAACATCGTCCTTCTCGAGTCGGGCCGTGCTGCGGGCGAGTCACGAGCTCAGGCGATTAGACGGCACGCTAGTGCGGCCTTTGCCGAGCAGACCGCTTCTACCCGTCAAGCCGATCCGACTAACAGCACGCTGTTGGGCGCGACCACGACATGTCTCCTCGAGGGTCCAGATTGCAGGACACTGAACTACCCCACATGGCTATCTGCTCCGACCCTCAATGCGGCCTATCGTCGATGATGCGTTTCATTTTTCCGAGCGACCGTTCGATGGTGTCCGGATCCTCTACCTGCACGCGCACGCTGACACCGATGATGTTCTTGACCAGCGTCTGCAAATGAATACCTCCCGCGGCCGCATCGTCAGCGGTTGCGTCCTGTCGCCGTTCGACGTGCACGGCGAGCTCGTCCATTCGGCCGGGTCGGGTGAGGTGCAGCTGGAAATGTGGTGAGAGGGCGGCGGTGCGCAGGATCAGCTCCTCCACCTGAGTGGGGAACAGGTTGACGCCACGCAGGATGATCATATCGTCGCTACGTCCGGTCACCTTCTCCATCCGCCGCATGGTGCGCGCTGTGCCTGGCAGGAGGCGGGTCAAGTCCCGCGTGCGGTAACGAACGACAGGCATCGCTTGCTTGGTAAGAGTGGTGAGCACCAACTCTCCTTCCGCACCGTCCTGGACAACATTTCCGGTTGTCGGGTCGATGATTTCCGGGTAGAAGTGGTCTTCCCAGATGTGCAAGCCGTCCTTGGTCTCGACGCATTCCTGCGCAACGCCAGGGCCCATCACCTCCGACAGGCCATAGATGTCGGTGGCCTCGATGCCGACGCGGCCCTCCACCTCGGTGCGCATCTCGTTCGTCCACGGCTCAGCGCCGAAGATTCCGAAGCGCAACGACGTCGTTGCGGGATCGATGCCCTGGCGTTCCATTTCGTCGACGATCGCCAGCATGTACGACGGCGTCACCATGATGACGTCCGGACGGAAGTCCTGGATGAGCGTCACCTGACGCTCTGTCATTCCGCCGGATACCGGGACGACGGTGCAGCCGAGTTTCTCCGCGCCGTAATGGGCGCCCATCCCGCCGGTGAATAGGCCGTAACCGTAGGCGTTGTGCAACATGTGTCCAGGGCGGCCGCCGGCAGCGAAGATACTGCGCGCCATGACCGTCGCCCACGTCTGGATGTCCTGACTCGTGTACCCGACGACGGTGGCCCGTCCAGTCGTCCCGGACGACGCATGAATTCGCGAGACCTGATCGCGCGCCACGGCGAACATGCCGAACGGATAATTCTCCCGCAAGTCGGCTTTCGCGGTGAGGGGGAACTTGGCAAGATCCGCCAGGTCCTTGCAGTCCTCGGGATGCACTCCTGCCGTGTCGAAGGCGCGGCGGTAGTGAGCGACGTTGTTGTAGGCGTGACGCAGCGACCATTGCAACCGGTCGAGTTGCAGGGCCCGGAGCTCGTCGATCGAGGCGCGCTCGATTGGCTCCAGGAACTCCGACGAATGAACCTTGTCGGTCATGGCCTTCTCCTGTCGTTCCCCACGGACGGCGCCCACGCGAGGCCCGGGCCGAGACGGCCGGCCAGGTGACGAGCCTTGGCCGCTTGCCCCACCGCTAGCGCCGACCCTGTGGAGCGTGCGAGGCGGCCTTGGTCCGAAGTCCGTCGAAGGCGAAGGTCGCGACTGCGTTCGTAAGTTCGTCGACGTTGTGCTTGCGGCCAACTTTGAGCCATTCGGTGAGGGAGTTGACCAGGCCGAACAGCAGGCGCGCGGTCACCGCCGGGTCGATGTCCGGTTTCAGGTCACCCTCGAGGACGGCTTGTTTGACCAGATCGCCGACGAGGTGGTCGATGTGCCGACGTCGAGCCAGCGCCTGCCGCTCCACCGGGCTGTTCCCGCGCACGCGCAGGAGCAGCGTCACGTAGGGCAGGCGATCCACCAGCACCTCGACGCTGCGACGTACCAATACCTCGAGCCGGTCCAAGGCTGGCGCGTCCAGCGCACGGACCTCGTCGGCTGCTGCCTCCAGTCCGACCAGAGCGTGATCGAGCGCCAGTCCGAGCAGTGCGTCCTTGCCCTTCACGTGGTGATAGATGGCGGCCTTGCTGATACCGAGACCACGGGAGAGGTCTTCCATGCTCGTGCCGTCGAAGCCCCGGTCGTTGAAGATCTTCACCGACGTTGCCACCAACGTGGGCAGGTCGTAACCGGGGCGGCCTCGGCGAGCCCGGGTCGTTGCCGTCATGCTGATTGCTCCCCGAGTTGCCGGCTGCGGGCACGGAACTCCGCAATGACGGCGCCTGCGCAGCGAAGAGTCACGTCCGTGAATCCCGTATCTCCCGTTCGGTTCGTCTGGTGACGGTCACCGGAACAGGCTAGCATCCAAACTGAACGTTCGGTCAGTAACGGATGGGGTCACAGATGGCATTACGCAGTTACGTGAGCGGCTCCTGGTTCGCGCCCGCCGACGAAGGGGCACCCGCCGTCGATGCCGTCACCGGCGAGCAGATAACGACGATCTCCTCCGAAGGCATCGACACGCGCGCGGCGCTCGAATACGGCCGCCGCGTCGGTGGTCCAGCGTTGCGCGAGCTGACGTTCCATGAGCGCGCGGCCCTGCTGAAGTCGGTGGGTGGGATGCTCCGTGAAAACCGCGACGAGCTCTACGCCCTTTCGGCGCGCACCGGTGCGACGCAGTTCGACTCGACGTTCGACATCGACGGCGGCATCGGGGTGCTGCTCAGCTACGCCAGCAAGGGTCGACGGGAGTTGCCGAACGATACGGTGCTGCTCGACGGTGACGCGGAGGCACTCGGCAAGGGTGGGCAGTTCCTGGGCCAGCACATCTACACGCCGCGCCACGGCATCGCCGTGCAGGTGAATGCCTTCAACTTCCCGGTCTGGGGCCCGTTGGAGAAGCTGGCGCCGGCGTTCCTGGCGGGCGTACCAAGCCTGGTCAAGCCGGCCAGCGCCACCGCCTACCTGACCGCACGCACCATCGAGCTGATCGTCGAGTCCGACCTGCTTCCGGAGGGGTCGCTTCAGTTGATCTGCGGCGGGGTCGGTGACCTGTTCGACCATTTCACCGACCAGGACCTGCTCTCGTTCACCGGGTCGGCCTCGACCGCGGCGAAGCTTCGGGCGAACCCGACGGTGGTCGCGAAGTCAGTGCGTTTCAGCGCCGAGGCCGATTCGCTGAACTGCTCGATCCTGGGCCCAGACGCGGGCCCCGGCTCGGTGGAGTTCGACCTGTACGTGAAGCAGCTGGTCAACGAGATGACGGTCAAGGCGGGTCAGAAGTGCACCGCGATCCGTCGCGCGTTCGTCCCAGCCGAGTTCGTCGACGCAGTGGCCGAGGCCGCGTCGGCCCGGCTTGCGGAGATCGTCGTCGGCAGCCCAGCCGAGGCATCGGTGCGGATGGGCCCGTTGGCCAGCCTCGGACAGCGCGAAGAGGTTCGCCGATCGTTGAAGTCCTTGCTCTCGGTGGGCACCGCGGTGTTCGGTGACCCGGACACGGTGGACGTCGTTGGGGCCGATGCGCAGCGGGGTGCGTTCATGTCGCCGGTACTGATCAAGGCCGATGACGCCGAGAGCGCCGAACCGCACGAGGTCGAGGCGTTCGGTCCGGTCAGCACTCTCATCGGCTACCGCGACATCGCCCACGTCATCGACCTGGCCGCACGCGGACAGGGCTCGCTCGTCGGATCGATCGTCACCGGTGACGCAGACTTCGCGCGCGACGTCGTCATCGGCCTCGCCCCGTGGCACGGCCGGCTATTGGTGCTCGACCCGGACGACGCCAAGGAATCGACTGGCCACGGCTCGCCGCTGCCCACGCTCGTGCACGGAGGCCCAGGCCGGGCGGGCGGCGGTGAGGAGCTGGGCGGCCTGCGGGGCGTCCGCCACCACATGCAGCGCACCGCCGTCCAGGCCAGTCCTCGCGTGCTCGCACGGATCACCAACCGCTGGGTGCCGGGCAGCGAACGCACGATCGACAGCATCCACCCGTTCCGCAAGTCACTGGCCGAGCTGCGCGTCGGCGACACGGTCGTGGCCGGCCCGCGCACCGTCACCGAGGAGGACATCGCGCACTTCGCCGAGTTCACCGGCGACACGTTCTACGCGCATACCGACCCCGAGTCCGCCGCCAAGAACCCGCTGTTCGGCGGCATCGTCGCCCACGGGTACCTCGTCGTCGCCTTCGCGGCCGGCCTGTTCGTGAGCCCCGAGTTCGGGCCCGTCCTGGCCAACTACGGCATCGACAACCTGCGCTTTCTCACCCCGGTGAAGCCCGACGACGAGCTGAGCGTCACGCTGACCTGCAAGGCCATCACGCCGCGTGGTGACAGCGCCCACGGTGAGGTGCGGTGGGACGCCGAGATCACGAAGCAGGACGGCTCGATCGCCGCGCACTACGACGTGCTCACCATGGTGGCCCAGGAGTGGACTGAATGACCGCGGTCGACGAACGACCCGACGAGGACGCGCTGCAGCGGCACTTCGACGCGACGATCTCGCGCGACAAGCGGATCGAGCCACGCGACTGGATGCCCGACGCTTATCGCAAGACGATGATCCGGCAGGTGGCGCAGCACGCCCATTCAGAGATCATCGGCATGCAGCCCGAGGGCAACTGGATCACCCGTGCTCCGTCGCTACGGCGTAAGGCGATCCTGCTGGCGAAGGTCCAGGACGAGGCCGGCCACGGCATGTACCTGTACTCGGCGGCTGAGACCCTCGGCGCCGACCGGGCCGACCTCACCGACAAGCTCGTCACCAGCCGGCAGAAGTACTCGTCGATCTTCAACTACCCGACCGTCACCTACGCCGATGTCGGGGTGATCGGCTGGCTCGTCGATGGGGCCGCGATCTGCAACCAGGTACCCCTGTGTCGCTCGTCCTACGGACCGTACGCAAGGGCCATGATCCGCATCTGCAAGGAGGAGTCCTTCCACCAGCGGCAGGGCTACGAATTGCTGATGACGATGATGCGCGGCACCGACGGGCAGCGCGCGATGGTGCAGGACGCGACGAATCGCTTCTGGTGGCCGGCGTTGATGATGTTCGGGCCGCCGGATGACGAATCCCCCAATACCGCGCAGTCGATGGCGTGGGGCGTCAAACGGCACACCAACGACGAGCTGCGACAGCGCTTCGTCGACATGTCCGTTCCGCAGGCGGAGAAGCTTGGCGTCACCTTGCCCGACCCCGCGCTGGCCTGGGATGACGAACGCGGGCACTACGACTTCGGGCCGGTCGACTGGGCCGAGTTCAAAGCCGTACTCGCCGGCAACGGGCCGTGCAACACCCAGCGTGTCGCGCACCGCAAGGCCGCGCACGACGATGGCGCCTGGGTCCGCGAAGCCGCCCTCGTCCACGCCGCGAAGGGACGCGCGACATGAGCTCGTCCTGGCCGCTGTACGAGGTCTTTCTCCGCGGCAAGCGCGGCCTCAACCACGTGCACGTCGGTTCGCTGCACGCGGCCGACCCGAACATGGCGCTGCATCACGCCCGCGATCTGTACACCCGCCGCAACGAGGGCGTCAGCATCTGGGTGGTCGCGGCCACCGACATCACCGCGTCCAGTCCGGACGAGAAGGACCCGTTCTTCGGCCCGTCGGGCGACAAGGTCTACCGCCACCCAACGTTCTACGACATCCCCGACGACGTTCCCCACATGTGAGCGAGTTGGCCCAGATGAACGAGAACACGAGCCCCGAGGACGAGTTCACCGCATACCACGCGCTGGGCGAGGACAGCGACGACCACCGCTGGGCGTTCGGCACCGGCTTCACCGATCCGCTCGAGGGCGTCGACACCACCGTGCCCGCCGGGGTCGACGGCAACGCCCTTGCCACCTACTGCCTGATGCTCGGCGACGACGCGCTGATCTACAGCCACCGGCTGCAGCAGTGGATGACCCGCGCCCCTGAACTCGAGGAAGAGACCGCGCTCGGCAACATAGCCCTCGACCTGCTGGGCGAGGCTCGCATGCTGCTCGCCCGAGCCGGCCGCGCCAATGGCAGCGACCGCGGCGAGGACCACTACGCGTTCTTCCGCGACGAGAGCGAGTTCCGCAACGTGCGCCTGGTCGAGCGGCACGACGACGACTTCGCCGAACTGGTCGCCCGGCTGTTGATTTTCTCGACCTGGCGTCTGGCCCTGTTCGACAGGCTGCAGGCCTCGAACGATCCGGTTCTTTCGGCGATCGCCGGCAAGGGGGTCAAGGAGCTCACCTACCACCGTGACTACGCGGCCCGGTGGGTGGTGCGGCTCGGCGACGGCACCGACCTGTCGCACCGGAAGATGCAACGCGGCCTAGACGTCGTGTGGCCGCTGGTCGACGAGTTGTTCACGCCGCACCCGGTCGAGACCGCGCTACCCGGCGTGGTCGTCGACGTCGCCACGCTGCGCGCCGAGTTCGACGTCGTGCTGGACACGGTTTTCGCCGCCGCCGGCCTCGACCTGCCCGAGGCCGCTCCGCTGGCAGGGATGGGTGGTCGCACCGGTCGAGACGGCCTGCACACCGAGGCCATGGGCTACATCCTGGCCGAGCTGCAGAGCGTGGCCCGCGCCCACCCGGACGCGACATGGTGACGGCGGTACGGACGGCGTGGGACGTCGCCGCCTCGGTTCCCGATCCGGAGCTGCCGATGGTCACCCTGGCCGATCTCGGCATCCTGCGCTCGGTCGAGGAGGACGACTGCAGCGTCACCGTGACGATCACGCCGACCTACTCAGGTTGCCCGGCCATGCGCGAGATCAGTCGTGACCTGCTACATCGGCTGCAGCGGGCCGGCTTCGCCGACGTCGCGGTGCGCACGTCCCTCGCACCGGCGTGGAGTAGCGACTGGATCACGCCCGAGGGTCGCCGCAAGCTGGCCGCGGCCGGAATCGCCCCGCCGAATCCGGCCGGCCGCCGGCCAAGCGGTCCGATCCCGCTTTCCTTGACCGTGCGTCCGCGGACGGTCGCCTGTCCGCGCTGCGGCTCCACCAGTACGCGCGAGACATCGGCTTTCAGCGCCACGGCCTGCAAGGCGCTCTATCGCTGCGCGGCGTGCGACGAGCCGTTCGAGTACGTCAAGGAGATCTGATGGCCCTGCGGACCGAGTTCCACGCGCTGACCGTCGCAGCCGTCGACGAGCTCACCGACGACTCGGCAGCCGTCACCTTCACTGTGCCGGCCGAACTGATCGACACCTTCGCCTTCTCCCCCGGCCAGTCGCTGACCCTCAGGGTGGGTGAGGAACGACGCTCTTATTCGATCTGCTCCCCCGTCGGCCAGGCGCCGCGCATCGGCGTCCGCGAGGTTGCGGGCGGCGCCGTCTCCGGGTGGCTCGTACACGAGGTCCGGACTGGCGACACCGTCGAGGTGCAGGCGCCGGCCGGTACGTTCACCCCCGACCTCCTCGCCGGCGGCGACCACGTCCTCATCGCGGCCGGATCCGGCATCACCCCGATACTCTCGATCGCGGCGTCGGTGCTGGCCGCGAACGACACCGCTACCGTGACCCTGCTCTACGGCAACCGGCGCACCGAATCGGTGATGTTCGCCGACGACGTCGCGGACCTCAAGGACGCCCACCCGGTGCGGATGCGCATCGTCCACGTCCTTTCCCGCGAACCCCAGGAGGTCGAGCTGTTCAGCGGCCGCCTCGACACCACCAAGCTGCGTGCCCTGCTGCCGGCCACCGTCGACGTCGACGGCGTCGATCACTGGTGGCTGTGCGGACCCTTCGGCATGCTCACCGACGCCATCGAGGTCCTCACCGAACTGGGAGTCGAGAGCAGCCGCATCCACCGCGAGCTCTTCTACGTCGGCGACGATCCGCCTGCGCAAACCCGACACGAGGATGCACCGACCGGGCCCGGCTCCGAGGTCACCGTCGTGCTCGACGGCCGCAGCAGCACCGTCACGGTTCCGCCCGATGTCGCGGTCCTCGACGGCGCGCAGAAGGTCCGTCCGGACCTGCCGTTCGCGTGCAAAGGCGGTGTCTGCGGCACCTGCCGCGCCCTGGTCACGCACGGCAAAGTTCGCATGCGACGCAACTACGCGCTCGAGCAGACCGAGCTCGACGCGGGCTACGTTCTCACCTGCCAGGCGCTCCCGATCACCGACAGCGTCAGGATCGACTACGACTCCTGATCGGCGGGCATCCGAGCAAATTGATACGACCCATCGGTTCAGGCGATAGAGCGACATGAAGGGCCCGGCGGTAGGAGTTTGGTCGCCTACCGCCAGGCCCTTCCCGGTGCGTCTGGGTCAGTTGCCGGCCGTGCCGATGTGGTTGGCGACTCCGGTCGTGACGGCGTCGAGGCTGCTGTATCCCGGGCTCACGCTCTGCGAACCGAGGCATGCACCCGTGGCGGTGTTGACGGTGATGACAACTGCGGCGGCCACCGCGGCGGCGATGAGACCCGAGCCTGCGAGCTTGACTCCACGCGACAAAATCCGACGCCACGGCGCGTGCCGGGGGGCGGCGTGCCAGGAGAATGTGGGTGGGGCGGAGTCGGCCAAGGCGCCGGCGGTGGTGTCGAGTACCTCTGTGAGGCGGCCCTCGATGTCAGTGTCGATCATGATTGTCCTTTCAGGTGCGCGCGCAGAGCAGCGAGCGCGTGGTGGGCGGTGGACGAGTACCTCGCGTTGGCGGGCGGGCAGCGCGGACAGCACGTTGCGGATCGAGCGCTGGTCCTCGCGCCGCAGCAGCTCGACGTCCGCCGCTGGTTCGTGTTCGGACCGGATCAGCGAAAGATGGCGAGCGGCCGTCGCGCCGCGCCGCCCGGTGGACCGGGCGCCGTTCACGACGCTCGCGCAGGTAGGAAATCAGGGCTGCTGAGGAGTCCAGTTCGGGTTGCCGGCGCCAGACCGCCTCGCATGCCTGCTGGACAACCTCCTCCGCGACCGCGCGGTCAGACAGCAGGAGGGTGGCCAGTCGAACAAGCGGCATCCATTGCTCGCGCACGACCAGGGTGATCGAGTCGGCCGAAAGCCGGAAATCAGGTTCCGGCGCAGGGCCGGCGTGGGTCCGCGACAGGGTCAAGGGCATCATGGCCCGACGTGAGCGGCTGGGCCGTGTATGACATTCGCATATCTATTACACGCAACCAGAGCCGAAAGGTTGTGCCACGACCAAGCGAAACGCTGCGCATCCGCTGTCGTGTTGACGACACCCCGGGGCCTCTGCCAGCGAGGTGACCCACACACGCAATACACGGTTGGGCAATGCGCCCCCCAGATGGCAGGCCGCGCCGGAGCCGAGCACACTGTCCTCACACACGGGGGGACGCCGATGCCGAAGTCGGATCGCGGAATTGAAATTGGCGCTTGGATGCTCGAGAACGGCCACCGGGTGCTGCTGAAGCTGACGGGCGGGCGCTACCCGAAAGCGGTGGCGGGCATGAAACCCGTTGAGCTGCACACCGTCGGCCGAAAGTCGGGCAAGCGCTATTCCACATTGCTCACTGCCCCCGTCTACGAGCCGAACCGGTTGGTCGTCGTCGCCTCGAAGGGTGGCCACACTGACCACCCCGATTGGTACAAGAACCTCGTCGCCAATCCCGACGTCGAGGTCACGGTTGACGATCACACCTTGCCGATGCGCGCGCGCACCGCGACACCCGAGGAGAAGGCAGAGCTGTGGCCCGAGGTCGTCAAGGTCTACAAGGGATACGCCGGCTACCAGCGCAACACCGAGCGCGACATCCCGTTGGTCATCTGCGAGCCACGCTGACGCGCGATTGATGCAGCCGAACCCACCGGGATAGTCGATGGCAGGTGCGCCCACCCGCAGAGTTCTCAGCATCCAAAACCGAGATTCTTCGGTTTGTCAGGCGATAAGTTCCATCAGACATCAGGGACTGGTCGACGCCGCAAGCTTGGCATCGCAGATAACTAGGGCGCAGTCGAGATGTTCGGCCAGCGCCACGTAGGCGGCATCGGACGGGGTGACGTTTGCTCGCAACTGCCACATGCGTTCGAGCAACGGTGACAGCGGCATTCGCCGCAGCGGAAATCCAGCCAGATGTGTCAGTGCGCGCGGCACCGCACGCTCGATTCTTGCTGACCCTGTACAGGGCGCGCAGTGCCGAGACGACCTCTGCATCGACGTGCGCGGGCGCAAACAGTGCATCGCCTGAGGCGAGTCGCAGCGAGACCGCTGTGCGGCGGGCATCGTCGGAGACATAGAACACGGCAAGGACGGAGGCATCGACAACTGCCAGGCTCACGACGCCTCGCGCACCTCGCGAACGGCATTGACGGCATCTCCAAGCGACAGACCCGTCCTCCGCGAGGCACGTAGGAGTCTACGTAGTCGGCCACATCGAGAACCTGGACCACCTCGGTCAATCGCTCCACGACGTACGAACTCAGCGACTGCCGGTTCTGCTCAGCGGCCTGAACAAGCACCCCATAGACGTCGTCCGGCACATCACGCAGGTTCATTCGCTTCATGGTGCCATTTCGGCACCAAACTCCATGACCTGCAAACCGTGTTGCACGCCCAGACACACCGTTGATCAAGAAGCTGCGCTCGCCGGAGCAGCGTTCGTCGTGCCGCACGGCTGTTGGTCGGAGCGTCGTGCGGTTAGGGCGTTGTTAGGTAATGCCGCAGGGCGTCGAGCCGGTCGTCCCAGTCGTGGGCGAGTGCGGCGAGGAACTGTTGGGCGATTTGCACCGGCGCAGACCGCAGCCGGTAGCGCACTCGCCGGCGCTCGCCGGGCTCGGGTGTGACGAGGCCGGCGTCGGTCATGAGCGCGAGGTGCTTGGCGATGGCCTGGCGGGTGATCGGGAGACGAGCGGCAAGATCGGTGACGGTGGACGGGCCGTTGGTGGCAAGGGCGGTCAGGACCGTGCGGCGGGTCGGGTCGGCGAGGGCAACGAAGACCTGTTCGGCGACGGCCTCGGTATCAGGCTCCATCGACGTGTTCCAGCAGCTCGGCCAGCTCTCGCGACCACCCCACACTGTGGGAGTCGTAGGTCTCGCGCCGGGTGTCGACGGGAAGCTGAGCGAAGCCGGTCTCGACAACCCGGAGCAGGGTGCCGTCGCCGTCGGGCTCCAGGGTGAACTCGACGTAGGTGCGGCGGGGGTCGTCCTCGGGCAGGTCAGGCAGCCGCCAGGTGTAGGCGAACACCGTGGGCTCCTCCACGCGCTCGATGCGCATGTCGACCGTCATGCCGCCGGCGAAGGTCAGGGCCGCGGCGCCACCGGGTCGCAGGTCGATGCTCGCTCGCTCGCCGAACCACGCGCTCAGCCCCTCGGCCGTGGTGAGCGCTCGCCACACCTCACGCGGAGCGCGGGTCAGACCGACAGTGCGCTCGATGCGGTCGGGAAACGCCATGACTTCCTCCTGTGCCCAAGGACTATGAATGCTGGCCAACAGTCGCCGACCCCCGGGGGCCCCGTCCCGCCGGACGGTCCCCCGGCAACCGGGATCAGCCGTTCTCCTCGGTCGCGCGGCGGGCGAGGTCTCGCGGGCTGCGGTTGGGGGCGCCGGGGCCGCCCTCGGCCAGCTCACGGAGGCTGGTGCCGATGAAGTGATCCCAACTGCGGCTGCACATGTCTTTGCACGCGAGCTCGTCGTTGAGGCCGCGGTGCTCGAAGGTCAACTCGCTCGACCCGTCGTCGAGCGCCACGATGGTGAACGTCGGCTGCGTTCCGGCCCAGTCCTGCATGAAGGTGCACTCAAGCACGGTCCAACGCACAATCGCCGGGCGGGTCGCCTCGTCGACGCGGACCAGCAGGGGCGGCTGGTCGGCAACCATCGGAAACCGCAGCTCGCCGCCGGTCAAGCCCGACCCCGTCACCGGGCTCCACCAGGCGGCGAGCGCCTCGGCACTGGTGACACGGTCGAACACGACGTCGGCCGGGGCGGTTACTCGGACGGTGGTGAGGTAGTCGGTGCTCGTGCTCGGCATTGCGGCCTCCTTCAGCTTGATGAATTTTACGCAACCTATTGGTTGCCTCAACCATATGGCAACCGATTGGTTGCGTCAAGGCACAGCTCCTACCTCCGCGCGGCCGGCTCTTGGTGCGTGCCGCGGCGGACCGGTGTGGGCGGAGGCCCCACTGGTTATCGATGGGTGGAAGAGTGTCTGGCCATGGCACTGGCTCGAATGCGATCCGTCGTTCTGGATTGTCCCGATCCCCGTTTGCTGGCGGACTTCTACAGGGCTGTCGTTGGGGGGGGAGATCGCCGCTGTCGAGGACGACTGGGTCGTCATCCTCGTCGACGGGTTGCGCCTGGCGTTCCAATTGGCTGACGACTTCGCCCCGCCAACCTGGCCTACGGGCGAGCGGCCGCAACAGTTCCACATCGACATGACCGTCGACGATGTCGAAGCGGTCGAGCGCGAGGTGCTTGCTCTCGGAGCAACGAAACATGCCGTGCAGCCAGGCGAGGCGACCGGCGACACGTTCCGCGTCTACCTCGATCCGGCTGGCCACCCGTTCTGCCTGTGCTGGGACTAACCCATGTCAGCTGGCGCGGTGGCGGAGTGTGTGGAGGCAAACTGTGGCGAGCAGTGCGGCTACGGCGAGGTAGATCGCGGTTCGTAGATCTGGAAGGGCCAGTAGCGGTTGGCCGGCTGGTAGGTGACCAGGCCGTGGTAGCGGGAGCTCAGGTTCGCGATGCAGGCCTGCAGGGCGTCTTGCGCGCCTGGGGCGGCCTGAATCGGTCCGGCTGCGGCGTCGGCGGGTGGGGCCGGCGAGGGCGGCGCAGGCGGTGCTTGCCAGGAGCTCAGTGCGTGTCCGTGTGCGTCGACGGCCTGGGTTGAATAAATCCAGCGTTGGGAAGCGTGGGTGCGCCGACGAACACGTTCTTGGGGACCGCCATTGGAGTGCCAAACCCGTCCGCTACTTGGGCGAGGGGGAGGACGAGGTTGCGTGGCGCGAGCAGGTGGGGGCGTGCCAGGTAAGTGAAGGCGAGTCGCACACCCAAAAACGCGCCGAGGATGGCGTCCATGGCGGGAAGGGTCCGCCGGATGAGTAGGCCGAGTGTGACTCCGAGCATGAAGCCGAAGGCGGCGTAGCCGAGGGGGGCGAGGTTGCGTGCGCCGAAGATCACGGAGTCGAAGCGGTTGAGTTGAGAGTTGTCGATGGGGACGGACCACCAGGTGACGAGCAGGCTCAACAGCCCGTGGCTGCGATGCTGGCCGCTCCGACGAGTGCAAGCTTGACGGCAAGCGAGCGGGTGCGGGTGATGCTCTGGGTCCAGGCCAGCCGCTGGGTGCCGTTTTCGAGTTCGCAGCTGATCAGCGGCGCGCCCCGGAATGCGCCGACGAGCGCTGGGAGGGCGAGCAGCACGGTGGCGACCCATTCCAGCAGCTGGTCGAGGGTGCCGACCTGGATGCTGACCTGGGGGCAGCGCGGCGAGCTCTGACACGCCGCTTGTGCCTTGGCGTAGAGGGCGTAGAGGGTGACCAGGTGCGGGTAGGTGGAGACGAACGCCAGGGCGAGCAGACCGAGCAGGCCGAGGACGACCCGGGCCTGGAGACGGAACTGGCGGGTCGCGAGCCGCGATCATCGCACGGCCCGGAGGTAGGCAGCGTTGACCCGCGACAGCGACGCGACCACCGTGCTGCGCCGCTGGCAAGACCGAACCGCATACACCCCCCAACTCCACCGAGCGGCGGTGATGCTCCAAGCCGCTTGAGGTTGACCTAGGGAATCTCATGCCGGGTCGTTCGGGTTGTTCGCACCGCCTCACCGCCCTGCATGTCAGGATGCTTCGCCTCGAACCGAGGTCCGCCGCCGGACGTCTCAGAGCGCCACAGTCGTCTCCCGCGCTCGCGTCTGTCTCGCTCAGCTGGTGACGGTGAGCGTGCCGTGCATGTTCGAGTGGTAGGTGCAGCCGAAGGGATAGCTGCCGGGCTTGGTCGGCGCGGTGAAGGTCCCCGTTCCGCCGCCGCCGGCGAGGTTGCCGGTGTCGAACAGGTGGGTGGCCTTGTCGGTGAGGGTGTGCGCGACCGAGTCGTTGTTCGTGACCGTGACTTTCTGGCCGGCCTTGACCGTCATCGTCCCGGAGAACGCGAAGCCACTGATGGTGATGCCCGCGCCCGACGTCGAGGCCGCTGAGGTCGTGGCGGCATCGGAGGTCGCCGATGACGATGGCGAGGTTGCCGGTTGAGTTGTCGTGGTGCTGGAGTGTGAGGAGGAGCTGCACGAAGCGAGCAGGACGGACAGGGCGGCGGCAGTAGCTGCGAAGGCAAGGCGTCTCATGTAGCTATCTACGCTCCTGCATGATCTTCGGTTCAACTCTCGCCGTGGTTGAGGTTTGGGCACGGGAACGGGCATCAGCATGGGATGACTCCGGACGCCGACCGGCGCTACCTGAGCATCGCGCTCGGCCTGCTGGTCGCGTTCATGGTCACCGAAGTGATCGTGGCGTTGCTGTCGGGGTCTTTGGCGTTGCTTTCTGACGCCGGTCACATGCTCTCGGACGTGGGCGCGATCGGTGCCTCGCTGTGGGCGATTCGGCTTGCGGCCCGTCCCGCTGCTGGGGCGTGGACCTTCGGTGGGAAACGGGCCGAGATCCTGTCTGCCGCCGGCAACGGCGTCACCCTGCTGGTGGTGTCGGGCATCGTTGCCTTCGAAGCGATCCGACGCCTGATCCATCCGCCAACGGTTGACGGCGCGCCGGTGCTGGTCGTCGCGCTGATCGGGGTCGCAGTCAACATGGCCGCCACCCGGGTGCTGGCTAAAGCCAACCGCTCCTCGCTGAACGTCGAGGGCGCCTATCAGCACATCCTCACCGACCTGTGCGGGTTCATCGGCACCGTCGTCGCCGCAATCGTCATCCTGACGACCGGCTACGCCCGAGCGGACGCGATCGCCTCCCTGCTGGTCGTCGCGTTGATGCTCAAAGCGGCCTGGGGACTGCTGCGCGACTCGAGCCGGGTACTGCTGGAAGCCGCACCGGCGGGGATCGACCTCGCCGAGATCCGGGGCCACCTGCTGGAGACTGACCACGTCCACGACGTGCATGACCTGCATGTGTGGACCGTCACCTCGAACCTGCCCACCCTCTCAGTGCACGTCGTCATCGACGACTCGTGCTTCAACGACGGACACGCACCCCGGATCCTGGACGAGCTGCAGGAGTGCCTGGTCGGGCACTTCGACGTCGAACACTCGACCTTCCAACTCGAGCCCGCCAGCCACGCCATCCACGAACCCGGTACCCACGAATAGCTGTAGCACCCAGCCACGTGGGGCGCAGGTCGCGCATCCCGCTGGGCGACAACAGGAGCGACATCGCGAGCACGGACAGGTTGGACGTGCTCGGCGCTCACCCGACCTTGCCAGGCGATGTCTTCTCTCGGCTGGCTCCTACCGCGACCGCGAGCCGAGCTCAGCCTCGAATGACTTGGACGATGCTATAGACACCGAGTCCGATCATGGCGACTGCCGCGATGCGGGTGATCCACTTTATTGGGAGCACCTTCAGCAGTGCCGTTCCGCCGAGGATGGCGAGCAGTCCGACGGCCCACAGCCCGAGTACGGCGCCGACGCCGACAGAGAACGGGTTGTGGTACTTCGCGGCGAGGTTGGCGGTGAGGATCTGGGTCAGGTCGCCCCATTCAGCGAGGAAAATGACGGTGTAGCCGATGGAGGCGACTTTCCAGAAACCTGCGTCCTCGGCCACGGCCGCAACTTCGGCTTCCTCTTCCTCCTCCTGGTTGACCCCTTCGCGCCAGATCAATACCGCACCCGCCAAGAACAGCACAGCAACGACGGATTCGAGCACGCGATGTGGAAGCAGGGTGAGCAGGGACCCCGCGGACACGGCAATCACGACGTGCGTGGCGAACGCGGCGGCGATGCCGGTGAACACCCACCGCCACGGGAAGCGGGTGCCGAGCACCAGTCCGGCCACGGCGGTCTTGTCCGGTAGTTCGCCGACAAAGATTAAGCCGAAGACGGTGGCGACAATGGCGATGTTGAACACAGGGAGCCCTCTCGGGTCAGAGGCCGCGATCCGCTGGCCACCCCAACGGGCGAGCACGTCGGACCGCAGCCGATCGCTGTCGATGTCCGAACGTCTCGTCCAGTCGGTGAACCGACCCTGGACACCGGGCAGGGTCGAACCCGCCAGCATGTCGACATCCAGTCGAGGGACTACTCCCGTTCAACATCGACTATAGCCGCCCGATGATCAGGCCGAAGCGCCGCCTCGACGCCAACACAACCTGGTCAGGATCCGAGTGTCCTCCAGTAGCGGCCACAGCCACGATTTAGCTGCACTGATCGTCGGCTCCACAGGTGCCGCGCTCAGACGGCACGGCCGAACCGCGGCGAGCGAACCGTCAGTTCATTCGACATCACTAGGTGCTGTCGAGTCGCCTTTGATTTGGTCCGGAACGCACGCAGACGTCAGGGGGTGGACATCATGGGTGGTGAGCGTCCCACTATCAGCCGCCGACGTCTTGGACGTCGGCTGCTGATCGTCCCTTCCGTTTCGCGCGCCGCACCCTGATCGTTCTGTGCCGTGGCGGGCGTCGATGATCGGATGGAGCCCGATATGGCTACCCCTTCCCTGCCCCGACGCGCATCGTCGCTATCCGGGGCCGCCTTCACCCGACGCAGTACCGCCCGTGCCCAACGCCTGACCACAAGCCGCGAAGTTCGAAGGGCAATCGTCAGCAACCCGAACGCATCCAACAACGGCTCGACCACCACAGCCCCATAGACTTCGAAAACCACGCAGTAGCGTGACAACCCGTGTCTGCCAAGCCGGGTCAAGACCAGCTGGAACTCCGTGGCCTTCCGATAGCGCTAGTGGTCCTCGGGCAGCGCCCCGAGCCGAGCGAGGAAGGGTATCTGTCCTGCGACGAGCTTCAACGTCGCTACGTCGAGGTCGAACCATTCGGCGCGGTCGACCTCGGGGAAGATCTTGGTTCGTCCCGAGTCCGGCGGGCACTCCAGCTCGAAGGTGTTGCTGCGGTGTGTCGTGACATCGAAGTCGCCTTAGACTGCCCAGGCGGTCACTCATCTTCCCGCCGGACTGGCGTACCTCCCCGAGCTCCTCGTAGCGGCCGGCACCTCGTGGTGGCGCACCCACCTCTTCGGCGAACTCGCGACAAGCTGCGGTCAACGCGTCGTCGCCCTCGCGGTACTCGCCTTTCGGGATCGTCCAGGCCCGATCGTCCTTGCGCGCCCAGTACGGGCCGCCCACGTGCGCGAGAAGCACCCGAACAGCATCGTCGTCACGTCGATATACGCGCAGCCCTGCACTCCTCGTCGCCGCCACGTCCACCAGCATCCCGGATCGATCCAGCCTCGGGTCTGACTGCCATTTCCTGACGGCGAGATTGGACACACCTCTCTCCTGCTCCACCGGAAATCGTGGGAGACCCGGCACGCCTGTCGCTACCTGTCCCACACTGTTCCTGCTCTCAGGGGGCGGCGCGAGACAGATCCGATGCCGGCTGCGGGCATGGACCGCGTCGTCGAAACTCAGGTCGCGTCCGAGAAGGTATGCCTCGACGACATCAGTGAGGGCGCGACTCTCCTCCTCGCTCACCTCGTAGCCGAGGTTCTCGATGAGCACGTAGTCCACACCGCGGGTGCCGCTGATCCGCAGCTGCGCGAGGCGGGCGGCCTGCCGTAGCCGACGGCGCCAGACTGTGAACTCCCCCGGCACCGCACTGCGGGGATAGTGGACCGACCCGCGGCGGCGCAACGCATCGATGATCGCGCGGAAGTCGCTGACCGGCGGCTGTACCACTCCCCCATCATGTGACAGCTTCGATCACGCGGGCTGTTGCAATTTCTGGTGCGTCGTTATGTCAGGTCCACAGGTGAGTCGTCGGGTCGGGGCTCCAAAACCTCGGCCCGTCCACGTCTGGTCAGGTCGAGCCGACTCGACCACAGCCATCAGTCATGCCCCCCGTGCGGTGCCCTGCCGGGCAGAGATCTACCCGAAAATCGCCGCAACTCCACCGTGACAACGATCCCGCTGTGACATCTGCCCCAGGCCGCGAAAGCCGGCCAAGAATTGGGCATAGCAAAAGAACAAGGCTTATACCGACCGGCCACGCTGAACCCTTTACTGGAAGCGGGACACATATGACTCAGAACGACAACGCCGCAGAACAAGCCCGTCATGGACTCGGCGCCGCCATCGCTGGCAAGGCCAAGGAAGTGGCTGGGGCGGTAGTGGGCAGCGACTCCCTAGCACGCGAGGGCCAGCTACAACAGGCCGAGGCACAGGCGCAGCGCGAGGCAAACGCGCAAGATGCGATCGCTGACGCCGAAGCCGCCCAGGCGGCCGCGAAGCTACGCGCCGAGAACGAGACCGCCGAGCAGGACAGGCAGCAGGCAGCCCTCGCCGAGGCCGAGCAAGTACGTGATGCGAATCTCGACAAGACACGGCAGGAAGCCGCAGCCACTGTCCAAGCACGTGTCAAGGCGGAGTCTGAGAAATTCGCCGCCGAACGGCGCGCCGAGGCCGACGTCGACAAGGCGACGCAGGACGCGAGCGAGCAACAGCTCGCAGCGACCGACGCAGCGCAACAGGCACAGCGTGCGAGCGACGAACTCATTGCCAAGGCAGACGCCCTGCAGGCTCGCGCCGACGACCTCGAGCAGTCAGCCGCTGAGCTTGACTCGGCGCGCCAGGCCACGTGAGTCCGAGGCGACGCTCCCCATCCCGCCCCTCACCCACGGGTGACACCGAAAGGAACATCATGATCGGAACGACCTTGGCGCAGAAGGTTCTGCGCGCGGAGTACACCATGGTTCACACCCCCATCGATGCGATCGAGTCAAGGTTGACCCGTCGTCTGCCCGTCCGGTCAAGGTTCCGCTCGGCCGTTCAGCGCGGTCTGGCCAACTGTGACGCCGTCGCTGCGCGGGTGACTCGCGACCAGTCGTTGGCTCAGCGTGCGGACTTGGCGATGCAGCAGGCCGACACCATCGAGCACTCGGTGAAGCTGACCGATGAGGCCGCGGAACTGCGTGAAGTCGCGATGCGCCGTCAGCAGGAGGCAGACGCCGCGCGAAAGGAGCGCAGCCAGGCCGCACGGGAGGAGCGCGAGCGCATCGCTCGCGCTCAGCGTCAGGAGGACAACGCCAAGAAAGAGGCTGAGGACCGTGCGCTGAGCGAGGCCGCGGAGCGACGGAAGGCCGCTGCGCAGCGCGCCAGCGCGCGTCAACAGCAGGCTAAGAAGGACCGCGTCATGGCGGAGCAGCGAATCGCAGAGCGCACCCAGCGTGCCAGCGCCCCGGCCAAGGCCGCGTTGAAGGACGCGTCGAAGACCAAGGCAGCAGCAAGCGAGCGCCGTTCGGAGGCCCGAGCTCTGTCGGTGCTGTCAGAGGCGGAGAAGCGTAAGCGTCAAGCATTGGCAAAGTCGGACCCGACATCACGATCGAGCGGTGCCAAGACGCCCGCGGCGAAAGCCACGGCAAGTGTCCGTGGCCATGAAAAAGTCCCCACTGGTGGCCCGGTGTAGGTCCCCGTTTTTGGCCAGATAGAAGTCCCCGCTCCTCGCGTGTCTTGTCCGGGTTGAGTGGCCCTGTGCGGTGACGGTGTCGG
>JALYIL010000120.1 GCA_030775825.1 Actinomycetota bacterium | reverse complement strand
CTGTTGACCGATTCGACGGTCGCCTCCAGCATGCCGGCTACCTCGCTGGCGCGGAATCCGAGGACGTCGCGCAGGATGAGGACGGCGACCTGCCGCGGCGGCAGCAGCTGCAGGGCGGTGACGAAGGCCAGCGAGATGGCTTCGGTCTGCTCGTAGCGGGCCTCGGGCCCCGGCGGCCCGTTGATGGCGCCGTCCAGGAACGCGTCGGGGAACGGCTGCAGCCAGACGGGCTCGTCACGCGGCGTCGGCAGCGGCGGCTCGAACTGCGACATATCCCACTCCCTGACCGGGCGGCGGCTCGCCGCGCGTCGCGCGTTGAGGCACCGGTTGGTCGCGATCGCGTACAGCCAGGTGCGTAGCGACGCGCGTTCCTCGGCGAACCCGCCGATGCCTCGCCAGGCGGCCAGCATCGTCTCCTGGACGGCGTCCTCGGCGTCGGCCAACGATCCGAGCATCCGGTAGCAGTGCACCTGCAGCTCCCGCCGGTGGGACTCGGCCAGCTCCCGGAACGCCTCGCCGTCCCCGGCCCGCGCCCGTGAGAGCAGATCGGCCGTCACCATCGTGCGCTCCCTCCTTTCCGCACCACCTCGTACCTCCACCCGGTATATACACCGCCCGCCGCGCGAACTGGGCGGGCATTCACGCGGCCTGTGGCGCCGGCGCAGGAGTTGACGGTGCGTGGTGGAGCGGGTCGGGGATGCGGTCGCCGAGTTGAAGCAGGACGGCTCCGGCCAGCAGCGCGGCAAGCGCGCCGCCCCACCAGATGGCGTCGGGCGAGGTCTGTAGGAGAAGGCCACCAATCGCCGGGCCGAGGGCCAGGGAACTGGTGAAGGTCAAACTGTAGAGAGAGAGGTAGCGGCCGAGCAGATGTGCTGGGGCCATGTCCGCGACCAGCGGCCCGAGAACGAGAATGTGTGCGATTTCGCCGATTGCCAAGACGATCGCGACCCCGCCGAGGACGCTGGTCGCAGCGAGCTCCGAGTGGATGAGAGTCGCTGGCAACACCGCGAGCAGGGCGACCGCAAAGAGCGCGCTTGTCGCAGCAAAAGCGTGTGTGCGACGCATCCGTGCCACGACGCGCACCGCCGGGATCTGTGCGATGAGGATGACGGAGGTGTTGACGAGGATGATTATCCCGATCTCAGCGGGGCCGACTGGCGTGTGTGCCTTTGCAAACGGCGGCAGGATGTTGGAGAAGAACGTGTGACCGACGACGACGAGTACGACGTTGGCCGCGATCACAATGAGGAAAGGCCGATCTCGAGCGACCGCGCGAAAGCCGGTTCCGTTGCCGTGTGTCGCGGTGACGACCTCGGGTCGCGGGTTCGGCACGGCAGCAAGCACAATCAGCGCGAATCCGGCGTAGGTGACAGCGTCGAAGAAGTAGAGAAGTTGGAATGTGCTGAGCCTCTGGGCGGCTGCGACGATGAAGCCGGCGACGGTCGCGCCGGCACCAATACCGAAGTTGCCCGCGACGCGGTTAAGCGCGAAAGCCGCCGCTCGCTGCTCGGGCCTGATCAACCTGACGACCAATGTCCGATTGGCCGTCCCTGCGACGCCGAGCCCGACTCCGCTGACAACAGAGCAGGCAAAGCCCTGCCAGGGACGGTCTATGAAGGCGAACCCGGCGCAACCGAGGGCGCTCGCCAAGCTCCCTGCAATCACGAGCGCTTTGGCGGAGTACCGGTCGAGCAGCGCTCCCGTCGGCGGGGTGACGATGGCGGAGGTCGCCATGGTCGCCGCGAGAACCAATCCGGCTGTCGACGTCGAAAAGCCACGCACTTGGTGCAGATAGATGATCTCAAACGGAAGCACGAGTCCGTAACCGAAGTAGTTGACGGCGTTTCCCGCTTGAAGGATGAGCACCGGGCGAGAGAGCCCGGTGCGCCAACGTGCGATGAGGTGCGAGACGCGGCGGTTCATCTGCCCCAACCCAACTGCTCCTTCGTTGCCTCGGTATTCATCCGCGCATCCCCTTCGTCGAAAGTTCGTCTCGAAAGGACTGACACCAAAGCGACGCGAAACTGGGCGCCTCCCAACCGCCCAGTCTTCGAGCGCGTCGGGGTCTACCTAGGTGATGGGCCAATGGCGACTCTGAGGACAGGCGATGCGAGGATGGCCGAATGACGGCGGCTCATCGTGCGGGTTGGCTCACGGCGTTCGGTGTGACGTGACCGTCAGCGCATGAACGCCGACTACGCGGCGCGGCTCGCGTCGTTGACCACCGCCCATCTCGCGGACGCCTGCATCCGCGTCGACGTACCGGTGCGATGCGCACCGGCCGGGACGCGTCCGCTCGCGGCGGGTACCCGGGTCGCAGGCCGAGTGCTGCCCGCTCGGCA
>JALYIL010000119.1 GCA_030775825.1 Actinomycetota bacterium | reverse complement strand
ATGCCGATGTCGATCTCCGCGAGCGCGACCTCGGTCGCGCTCGCCAGCTCTGGCAGCGGCGCCCCGCCGCGCACGCGCGCCGGTGCCCACTGGCGTGCTAGCACGATCGTCACCGATCCCGAGTCACCCTCCCAGCTGATCTCGCCGTCGCCGACGCGGGCCGCGGCGGCGTGCCGGCGCTGGGGACCAGGAGCGATGGTGCGCAGCGGTAGTTCTGCGGACAGCTGCGCAACCACGAGCGCGCAGGGCAGCCGCACCGCGTCGTGGGAAAGGATGGCGAGCACGGTGGAGTCGGTGCTGGCGCTGGGCGAGCGCGTGATCAGGTAAAGCGCGGATGCGCTGGCGCCCAGCCATCCTGCCGGTCGTGGAGGACCCGAAACGAGGTCGTGCACGGCGGTGCACGAGGCTGCCGGGATCCTCATGATCTGTGGACGCTAGCCGCGCCGCGTACCGTCACCACATGGAAAGTCTTGCCAAGGCTAGGGGTTCTCAGCAGCGGGATCTGCCAGCGGTCACCGGCTACGCGCTGACCGTTCGCGACGTGCTGTCGTTGCCTAGTCTGGCGGGTTCGCAGGTGATCGCGGGCGACACGGGGCTCGGTCAGGCTGTGCGATGGGTGAATGTCATGGAGGTCCCGGACATCCTGCCCTGGGTGAAGCCGACCGAGCTGCTGCTGACCACCGGCTTCCCGCTGCGGCACGCCGGTGCGGCCGTCGACGGCGGCCCGGTAGAGCCGGCCGAGCTCGTAGCGCTCGTCGAGGGGTTGTCCGGACGCGGCGTAAGCGCCCTGGGTATCAAGGCCGGCCGCTACCTCGACGAGATTCCCTCCGACATGCTCGATGCCGCGGAACGACTCGGTTTCCCGCTGCTCCTTCTCCCGCGCGGCGTCGCCTTCGATGAGGTGATGTCGGAGGTGTTCACGCAATTGGTCGACCGCCAGTCCTGGGCCCTCGATGTCGCCGATCGGCTGCACCGGGCGTTGACTGCGATCGTCCTGGAAGGTGGCGATCTGCCGCAGATCGCCGAGGAGTTTGCCGCCCTGTTCGAGACTGCGGTGCTGATCTGCTCGCCAGACGGCCGGGTCCAGACCACTGCGGGCGCCGATGCGGATACCTCCGCACTGGCCGCGCTCGCCCTGTTCGACGCATCAGGACGGTTTCAAACCGAACGACTGCACCCTGGCATACAGCAAGCACCCCTTCCAAGTGGCGGGCAGATCGCGGTGGCGCCGGTGATTGCCGGAGGCACGGACCATGGCTTGATGGTCGCCTTTGCTCCCGAGGGTGGGATGGGAACGGTTACCGTCCAGGCGCTCGAGCGCGCGGCCACGGTGGCGGCCTTGGCGATCACCAAGCAGCTGGCCGTATCGGCCGTCGAGTCCAAGTTCCGCGGAGATTTCCTGCGCGACGCGCTGGACGGCGTGGCGGGTACGCCTGAGCAGGTGATCGAGCATTGTGCGCAGCTCGGGTGGAACGTGGCCAGACCCATCTTCGTGGTCGTCGCGCAGCTCGACCCACCGGCCGGCCCGGAGGGGCCCGACGGGCTGGCACAGCAGGTAGGCGGGGCACCGCAGGCGGTCGGCCGTACCCCCCAGGATCGCCTCACGGCGGCCTGGCAGCAGGTCGTGCGCGGCCGGGACCGGGAGGCGCCGGTCGTCGGCTTCAGCCATGAGATCGTCGCGATACTTCCCGCGTCGGCCGATACCACCGGTGCGTCGATCGACGCGATTCTGGCCGCGGTGACTGGTGATCGAGGCGGTGGCCGCCGCTCCTTCAGTACGGGGCTGAGTCGGGTGATCGAGTCTGTCGCCGACCTGCCGACGGCGTATCAGCAAGCGCGCAAGGCGGTCCTGGTGGGGCGGCGGATGCGCGGGGCCGGTGCAGTCGCGCATTTCGACTCCCTCGGCGTGCATCGCCTGCTGTCGCTGGTCAGCGATCCAGACGAGCTGCGCAGCTTCGCCGCGGAGGTACTCGGCATGCTGAACCGCGACACCCCCGAGGCGATCGATCTGCGCCGTACCCTGCACGTGCTGTTGGACAGCAACTGCAATGTGGCCGAGACGGCTCGAGAACTTCACTTTCACTACAACACGCTGCGCTATCGGATCGGCAAGCTCGAATCGATCGTCGGTCCGTTCACGGCCGACCCCAACCTCCGGCTGGACATTGCGCTGGCCCTGCGCGTCGTGCAGATGCGGGGATTGTGAGCGAGCCGGTAAGGTCGGCACCCCGCCAGGTGAGGTGCCCCGGTCCCGCGGGGAGTTCGGAGACGATTCGACGCCGTGAAGCCACCCTCGTTCGGATACTCCAGACCGGAGTCGGTCAGCGACGCACTCTCGACGCTCGCCTCGCTGGGACCACAGGCGAAGGTGCTTGCCGGTGGTCAGTCGTTGTTACCCATCCTTTCGATGCGCCTGGCCGCGCCCGGACACCTCGTCGATATCAACCGCCTGCACGAGCTGAGCTATGTACGAGTGCGAGATGGTTTTGTGCGCGTGGGTGCGCTCGCCCGGCACGCCGATGTACTGGCCGACGAGCCAGCTCGTTCCGCGCAGCCCTTGCTGGCGCAGGCCCTGCGGTTGGTTGCCCACGCCACGATACGCAACCGGGGGACAACGGTGGGCAGCCTAGTGCACGCTGATCCTTCGGGCGAGATGACCGCGGTGCTGTCCTTGCTGGGCGGCTCGGTGCGCGTCGCGGACGCCGATGGCGCGCGGGAGATCTCAGCGGAACAGTTCTTCCTCGGGCCGCTCGAATCGGCGGTAGCGCCCGGCCAACTGGCCCTGGAAGCGAGCTTCCCGGTGCTGCCTGCGCTGGCCGGAACGGCCTTCGTCGAGGTGTCCCGCCGGCACGGCGACTACGCAGTCTGTGGCGTTGGCGCGATGATCCAACTTGATGGTGACGGCCGCGTGCGCTCGGCGCGCGCTGCTTACCTGTCGGTCGCGGCGACACCGCTGGTCCTCGACCTGTCCGACGCCTTCGGCCCTACCGGTGACTACGTTGCCGCAGTCGCCAGAGCATGCGCTCAGGTGCAACCCGAGGCCGACATTCATGCCAGCGCCGACTACCGCCGCCACCTCGTCGGCGTGCTGACCGAACGCGCGCTGCGGCACGCGCGCCGCGAAGCCGACGGCAGGCGTGCCGATGGTTGAGGAACCGTTGTTCAGCGTCCGGCTCACCGTCAACGGCGCTGCCCACGATGTGCGTGTCCCGGCCCGGCGCCTGCTCTCGGACTGCATTCGCCATGATCTGCAGCTGACAGGTACGCACGTCGGCTGCGAACACGGCGTCTGCGGCGCCTGCACCGTGATCGTCGACGGCGCTGCGGTCAGAGCCTGTCTGATGCTTGCCGTTACCGCAGACGGCAGTGAGATCACGACGGTTGAAGGGCTTACCGAGCCTGACGGCAGCCTCTCGCCGGTGCAGCAGGCCTTCGAGGATTGCCACGGACTCCAATGTGGTTTCTGCACGCCGGGCTTTCTCACAACCATCACCGCCGGCCTGCGCGAGAACGGCAACCCGACGCCGGCTCAGGCGCGCGAACTCATCGGTGGCAACCTCTGCCGCTGCACGGGATACCAGAACATCGTGGCGTCGGTGCTGCGTGGCGCCGAGCTGCAATCCGCTCGCTACCGCAGCGCCGTGGATCCCGGAGAACGCGCAGATCGGGGTGAACCCGAGTGAGTAGAATGTTCGGCGAAGCGCCAGTTCGAGTCGAGGACGACCGGCTCCTGCGCGGGAATGGTTGCTACCTCGACGATCTGGGGCACGACGCCTTGGCGTGCGCCTTCGTTCGTAGCCCCCACGCACACGCCGAGATACTCGACATCGACGTCACGGGTGCGCTGGATGTCGAGGGCCTCGTGGCGATTTACACCTATGAAGACCTGCCGGCGCGGTTGGCCGAGCCGCTGCCATTGCTTATCCCACATCCCGCGCTGACGCACGGGCGCACCCAGTACGCGCTCGCCCGCGACATCGTCCACCATGTCGGTGAACCGGTCGTCATGGTCGTGGCGCGCGACCGCTATCTGGCTGAGGACGCCGCCGGGGGCATCATCGTCAGCTATCGGCCGCTGCCCGCCGTCGTCGGGATCGAGGCGGCGCGCGCTGCCGAACACCTGGTTCATACTGATGTGCCCGGCAACATCGCCGGACACCTGCTACAGCACGTGGGCGACGTCGACGCGGCGATGTCGAGCTCGCCACACCTGCTGGAGCTGGAACTGTCGATCGAGCGTTCGGCCTCCACGCCCATGGAAGGCCGTGGCGTGCTCGCGCGCTGGGACGAACAGGCCCACCGCATGTCTATCTGGTCCTCGACCCAGACCTCGACCGGCGTGCGCGCGGCTGTGGCCGCAAAACTGGGTCTGGCGTTGATCGATGTTGACGTGATCACGCCGGACGTCGGTGGGGGTTTCGGGGTAAAGATCATGCATCCGTGGCCGGAGGAGGTGCTTGCCCCGTGGGCGGCGATGCTGCTCAAGCGACCGGTCAAGTTCGTCGAGGATCGCCGCGAGCACTTCATCTCCAGCGCGCACGAGCGCGGGCAGTTGCACCAGGTGCGCGTCGGGTTCGACGACGACGGCCGGGTTCTCGCGTTGGACGTGCGCTTCTGGCACGACAATGGCGCCTTCATCCCGTACGGATTGATCCTCCCGATCGTCACGTCCACTCAGCTACTCGGTCCGTACCAGCCAGGCGCCTACCGGGTCGAATTCGACTCGCTGTACACGAACACGGTCATGGTCACCCCGTACCGGGGGGCAGGCCGACCGCAGGCCGTGTTCGTCATGGAGCGCACGATGGACGCGATCGCTCGCGAGCTGGGCCTGGACCGCACCGTGGTGCGCGAGCGCAACTTCATCCGTCCCGAGCAGATGCCCTATGACCACAAGCTGGTGTTCCAGGACGGCCGCCCGCTGATCTACGACTCCGGGGACTATCCGACATCGCTGCAGAAGCTGAAGGCACTCGTGGGCTGGGATGACTTCGAGAGCGTCCGCGAGCAGGCCCGCGCGCAGGGGCGCAGCGTCGGCATCGGCCTGGCGTGCTACGTCGAGGGCACCGGCGTCGGACCGTACGAGGGAGCTCACGTCGTAATCGAGACGTCGGGCAAGGTGAAGGTCGCCACCGGGCTGACATCACAGGGCCAGGGCCACCAAACCGTGTTCGCGCAAATCGTCTCCGACGAGCTCGGTGTGCCCATGTCCGACATCGAGGTCGTCACTGGAGATACCAGGCGCTTCCCTTACGCGGTAGGAACCTTTGCCTCCCGTGCGGCGGTGATGAGCGGCTCCGCGATAGCCCTCGCTGCGCGCGCCGCCCGGGCCAAGGCACTCGCTGTGGCAGCCGATGCGCTCGAGGCCGACCCGGGCGATCTGGAGATCGTCGATGGCCTGGTGCGGGTAGTGGGGGCGCCAGGGGCTGAGATCAGCCTCGGCACGATCGCGGTGCTGTCGAACCCGTTGCGCTACGCGTTCGACGACGCCGCGAAGGCGGCCACGCAGTTCGTGGTCGGCGACACGGACGAGCCGCCGGTGGGCGAAGAGGACGAGCCCGGCGTCGAGGGGCGTGACTACTTCTCACCGATCGGGTCGACCTTCGCCAGCGGCATGCATGCGGTCATTGTCGAGACCGATCCGGACACCGCGGAGATCCGGATCCTGCGCTATTGCGTTGTGCACGACTGCGGGCGCCTGATCAATCCTCGAATCGTTCAGGGCCAGATTCACGGGGGAGTCGCCCAGGGCATAGCGGGGGCGTTGTACGAGAGGATGGCCTACGACGCCGCCGGTCAACTGCAGAATGCGTCGTTCATGGACTTCTTGATGCCCTACGTCAGTGAGGTGCCAGAGCGGATCGAGATAGATCACCTCGAGACACCCTCGCCGCTCAATCCGCTGGGTATCAAGGGTGCCGGGGAGGCCGGAGTGATCCCGGGAGCCGCGGCGATCGCCTCGGCGATCGAGGACGCGGAGGGGATCGTGATCGCGGCCATGCCTATCTCGCCGAGCGAGCTGTTCGGACTGCGGCGTCGACACGGGCGCGAGGAGGAAAGGATGCCGGAATGAAGGTCAGTGGAGATGCGGTGTTACATGCCCCGGTCGAGAAGGTGTGGATCGCGCTGACCGACCCAGCGGTGCTGGTCAGGACCATCCCCGGCTGCGAGCGGTTAGAGGCGACCGGACCCGACACCTATCGTATGGTCGTCACGGCCGGAGTCGCATCGATCAAGGGGATCTATTCGGGCCAGGTGGCTCTCACCGATCAACAGAAACCGCACTCATTCCTGCTGACCGCTTCAGGCGCGGGTGCTCCCGGCACGGTCAGCACCGAGGTACGCGTGTCGCTTGCCGAGTTCGGCGATGGCGTGACGCGGCTGAATTACGACGCGGACGCCGTGATCGGAGGAGCCGTCGCCGGCGTCGGACAGCGAATGCTCGCTGGCGTCGCGAAGAAGATGGCTGGGCAGTTCTTCGAATCGGTCGACGATGTCTTGACGGGCAAGGCGGTCCTAGGCGCGGCGGTGTCCGGCGAACCCGGCGCGGCCGCGGTCGGTGAACCGGGTGTCTTCGTCTCGGCGCCGTCTGACCGGATGAGCGGAGGCAGCCAATTCCTGCGGGGTGCACTCGTTGGGGCCGCGATCGCGTTGGCGGGAGTGGCAGTGGGGGCGCTGGTCGGAGGGCTCGTCTCGGGCCCGCTGGACCACAGGCGATACTGATGCGCGCGTTCACGGTCGCCGCCGTCCAGCTTGCCCCCTCTCCGGCGCCGCTGTCTGCCGACACGATTGCGGCCAACGGCGCGCGCGCCGCCCACCTCGTCCGGGACTGCGTGGTTTCCACCGGCGCCGAACTCGTGGTGCTTCCCGAGTCGGTCACTACGGGTTTCACGCCGGGCGTCGGCGTGGACGAGTTGTGGGAGCTGGTGTCTGAGCTGCCCGGCGCGGTACTCGATCCATTGACCGCCGTCGCGGCCGAGCTCGGCATCCACCTGGTAGCCGGGACCTACGAACGGGGGACCGATCGGGGGATCGTGCACAACGCCGCGGCGCTCATCGGACCGGCCGGCGGCGTTCTCGGGATCTACCGCAAGGCCCATCCGTTCGGTGGCGAGCGTGCCGACCGCGGCGGCTGGGTCACGCCCGGCGAAGATGTCTGTGTCGTGCAGACGCCGCTCGGCCGAATCGGGATGATCATCTGCTTCGACGGGGACTATCCGGAGCTGTCGCGAATAACGGCGATCAAGGGTGCCGAAGTGATCTGCCGCCCGTCGGCGCTGCTGCGATCGGCCGACATCTGGGAACTGACCAACCGCGCCCGCGCCTACGACAACCACGTGTATGTCATCGGCGCAAACGCAACGGGCGTCGATCCCGCGGGAGTCATTTACTTCGGCAACTCGATGATCGTCACACCGATCGCGGAGGTGGTGGCGCGGGCAGCCTCCCATGAGTGCTGGATATCGGCTCGCCTCGATCCCGAGACAGCGATGTCCTCGCTCACTCCCGGGTCTTCGGTTCCGCAGACGTTCGACCACCTCGCCGACCGCAATCTCGCCCTCATCCGCCACCATCAGGAGGCCTTGACGGGACCGGCCGCAACGGGGTTCACCTACCGCCGCAAGGCCGACGACATCGTCGATTGAGAACGTGTTCTACCCGGGCTTGTATCCTGGTCGACGACGAGTTCTACGCACACGTCCCCGATTGGGCTAGCTGGCCTGGCTACAGGGAGCGTGAACGGATCGCGGCGGAATTTGCTGAGCGCTTCGCGCTCGAGCACAGGTCGCTTCGCGATGACGAGGACTTCTGGTCCCCTTGCCGAGCCCACTTCGACGACGGGGAGATCCTCGACCTAGGGGTCTGCTGCGCACTGTGGCTTGGGTCTGGGCGGCTCATGCGTGTTCTCGACGTGGCGCAGGCTTGCCAGATCGTCCTGCACCGGTAGCGAACCCCGCCGCGACCGCGGCGACACCGATACTGAGCAGCGCCGCGAGGATGAGGGCCGCCGGCTCGCCCGCCTTGAGTACGTGCAGTTGGGATCCGACCGTGACGGCGGCGACCGGGACACCGAGCTGCGCGGCGGCCAGCGTGCCGATGCCCAGTGGTTGACCCGATGCCCGCATTGCCAGATGGCTGGCGAGCGCCCCGGCCGCCAGTGCCAATCCGAGCAGCACGAACTTCGGGTGGTGGCCGAGTTGACGCAGATCGAGTGATGCGCCGACCCACACGAAGAACAGGGGGCCCAGGAAGCCCTCGGTCAGCGCAAACAGTTGCCTGGCCAGGCGTCGTGGCTCGCCGACTGCCGACACGGCCAAGCCGAACGAGAAGCCTGCCAGCATGACCGACACGTGCGTCTGGCTTGCCACCGCGGCGAGCGCGCACAGGAGCATCAGGCTGATACGCAACTCGAGCGCCAACTGCCTGTCCTCAGAGGCGCGATGCACGCGTTGCCGCAGACCCGAGCGTCCCAGGTAGCGCAGGACGAGGAACAGGACGAGGGCGCACGCGAGCACGGCCGTCGCGCCCAGCGCCGCGCGCCCGACGTGCTTGGAGTCGATCGCCAGGGGGAGCGCGATGATGCACACCGTGTCTGCCAACGCGACCTGCGGGATCAGCTGCAAGACGGGATCACCGGTCAACTCGAGCGAGTCGATGATCGGCAGTACCAGAGCAGCTGAGGAGGACGCCATCAGCACGGCGTAGAGAGCTGCGTGGCCCGTGCCGAACAGATGGGCTACCAGCACGGCGATCGCAATCGAACAGGCGCCTACCGCAAGCGCGCGCACCGATCCGATGCGCAGGGCGCTCTTCAGTTTGGGATCTCGAATCGGGACGTGGGAGCCGGCGACGAACATCACCAGCGCGAACCCGAGGTCTGCCAGGAAAGTGAATGTCGCATCGCCGGCATGCAGGCGGTTGACGCCGGTACGGCCGAGTGCCAATCCGGCTGCCAGCTGACCGACGACGACGGGTACCCGCCACGCACGCGGCAGCGCCAGCAGCGGCCCGAGCAGGGCGACCAGCGAGATCAGGGCCAGCGTCTGAAAACTCACCGGGCGTGGACCTCCGCGATGCGGCAGGGGACGTCGGTGTTCTCGTCGATGTGGTAACTCGCGCACACCCGGTGGTAGCCGTCGGCGATCTGGGCGTGCTGGCCGGCGGCCAGGTCTCCGCGCACGAGCAACACCGGCGACAACGGTTTTTCCTTCCTGATCTTGAGCAGATCGGACGTCACGTGCGGATTGTCCACGGGCAGCAGGGGCAATCCGCAGGCGCGGAGGATGTCCTTGGCCTGCTGTCGCACGACGGGCGCGGATTTCAGCGCGGCCACGACTCGGTCCACCATGTCCTGCTCGGCTACCAGCAACAGGTACGCCGCCGCTGCCGGGTAGTCATGCTCGTCAGGCTCGGTCTTCCAGGCCACCTTGTGCGCCACGACCGCCTCCAAACTCAGATCCGCGACTGCGGTGCAACAGCCTAGTCAAGGCGGGAGGGCCGTCGGGCAGTCGAGGTGCCCGCGTCGATCAGTTCGAGGCCTGATAGATGACCACGGCGGTGGCCACCGCGTTGAGCATCGCGTGCACCAACATCCCTGGCACCAAGCGGTCGGTGAGCCGCACGAGGACGCAGTTGGTGAGCCCCAGCGTGGCGACGACGGCGGCGAGGGTCAGGGCGCCGGCGAGCGTGTTGACTTCATAGGTATGGAATGCGGCGAAGATGAACGTCGACGCCAGCGCGGCGGGCCAGAAGCTGAGCCTGCGCATGAATGTCCGCAGTAGGAGTCCGCGGAAGATGATCTCCTCGATCACCGGCGCGAGGACGACGACGATGACCACGAGCAGCACATCGACCGGGAGCGAGGTGGTGTGCAGGCGGATGTTCTGTGACTGCTGCCCGGCGTTGCCGTGGGTCACGCCGTTGGCCACGATCGCGACGACGAGCCGTGCGGCAAAGGCGATGCCGATGCCGCAAGCCGCGTAGCCGATGTCGCGGCGTGATGGTCGCCGGATTCCGAACGCCGGCCCCCACCCTCCATATCGGGCCGCGATATCACGGGCGGCGTACCACACGACGAGGCCGAGCATCGAGTAGGCGAGGGCGTTTACCGCGATGGTCACGGCGAACTGGCCGGTGAAGGTATGCGGGCGAATCACTCGCGTAGCGGTGTTGCCGAGCACCACGATGGCGATGCTGGCCAAACACGGCAATACCGCTGGTCGCCAGCCCCAGGGCGTGGGGTCCAGGGATCGTTGCCGGTCGATGCTCCGATCGAGCGGAGGGCTCGTCGCAGCTGAGCTGTGCGGGGCAGGCGCCAGCGGGATCGCGGTGTAGGGCGTCCAGGTGGCACCGTCCCAGAACCGAACCAAGCCGGTCCCGTAGGGGTCCGGGTACCATCCTTGAACGGATCCAGTGTTGCGCGGGTCGGCACTCGTCACGTGGCGAGGGTCTCATCTTCCCGGCAACGTTCACGGGGCCGAGGGGTACCTTTCGGCAAACACTGCCGTCGAGTTCGTCACTGGGCGCCAGTTGACTCGTCGGCATGGGTTCGGGGCACCTGCGTATCGGGATCGATACTGGTGGCACCTTCACCGACGTCGTCGCCTTCGATGAGCACACCGGCACGATGACGACGACCAAGACGCCATCGACTCCCTCCGACCCGGCCGAGGCGTTCATCGAGGGCTTGCGCAAGGTGCTGGAGCTGCTGGGCAGCGGCAGTGGCGACGTCACGGCACTGAGCCATGGCACGACGGTCGCGACCAACCAGTTGTTGGAAGGAAAGGTGGCCGACCTCGGGTTCATCACCACCGAGGGTTACGAGTTCATCCTCGAGATCGCGCGCCAATCAGTTCCCGACGGGTACGGCAACTCCTACTTCTGGGTGAAGCCGGATCGTATCGTCGCGGCCCACCTGGTCAAGTCGGTGGGAGGACGATTGGATCACACCGGAGCCGAGTTACGACCCTTTGATGAGTCACGCGCGATCGAGATCGCACGGTGGTTCCGGGATCGCGGCATCGGCACCGTCGGGGTATGCCTGCTCCACTCCTACGCCAACCCCGCTCACGAGCAGCGCATGCGCGATGTTCTCGCGCGCGAGCATCCCGAAGCTGTCGTGTCCCTCTCCTCGCAGGTGTTGCCGGAGTACCGGGAGTACGAACGGTCGATGACCACATTGGTCGACGCCGCGGTCAAGCCCAAAGTTTCGCAGTACGTGCGGGCAATCAGCCATCGACTGGCAGCGGTTGCCCGGCCCGATTTGCCGTTCTACGTCATGAAATCCAACGGCGGCGTGCTGTCGGCCGAACAGGTCGTGCATCAGCCGATCACGACCGTGCTCAGCGGCCCGGCGGCCGGTGCGCTGGGCGCCGCCTTGATCGCGCGCACCGCCGGCTTCGACCGGGTCCTCACGTGCGACGGCGGCGGCACTTCGACGGACGTATCGGTGGTTCTCGGTGGCGAGCCGAGCCTGACCACCGAAGGTAACGTCGGCGCCTACCCGTCAAAGATCCCGATGATCGACATAGCCACCGTGGGCGCCGGCGGCGGGTCGATCGCCTGGACGTCGCCGGAAGGTGCGCTCAAGGTAGGGCCGAAGTCAGCGGGCGCCGAACCGGGCCCGATGTGCTACGGCGCTGGAGGCACCGAGGTCACCGTCACCGACGCGCACCTCGTGCTCGGCCGCATCCCACCGCACCTGCTCGGCGGCGAGGTGCCCCTGGACGTCGATGCGGCGCGCCGCGGCCTTGACACCCTGGCCCGGCGTCTCGGTCTCAGCGTCGAGGCCTGCGCGAGTGGCGTGCTGGAGATCTCGGCGTGGAACCAGGCGAACGCCCTGCGCCAGGTGACGGTCAAACGGGGGCTGGACGTCCGCGAATTCACCCTCGCGACGTTCGGGGGATCGGGCTCGTTGCTGCTGTGCCGCTTGCTGGACATCCTCGGGCTGCTTCGGGTACTGGTACCGCCGAACCCCGGCAACGTTTCAGCATTCGGGTTGCTCACCGTCGACGTGCGCAACGACTACGTGCGCACCGCCGTGTGCCGCCAGGACGACCTGGATCCCGCAGCCGTGGACGAGGGCTTTCGACGGCTGCAGGCCGAGGCCGCCGACGCGCTGAGCAAGGAGGGCTTCCACCGGCGCGAACATCGCTTCGTCCGCACGGCCGATGTGCGCTACGCGGGCCAGGCGTTCGAAGTACGCGTCAGAGTTGATGATGCGGAGGTTGACGCCTCGGGCGGCAGTGCGCTGGATGCCGCAGCCCTCGCCACCATTACCGAGCGGTTCCACGACGCCCACCACAGGCTCTACGGCTATGACCTGCGGGGCCAAGCCGGCCAGCAGGTCGAGTGGGTGAATCTTCGGGTGTCCGGCATCGGCCCGATAACCCGCCCGGCCCTGCGAGAGCACCCGGCTGGCGACACGAACTCCTCGCGGGCCCGGACCGGTCGCCGTCCGGTGTGTTTCGATGATCGCGCCGGATACGTCGCCACCGACATCTTCTGGCGAGACGACCTGCGGCCGGGTGACGTGATCGCCGGCCCGGCGGTCATTGAGGAGTACGGCTCGACGGTACCCATCCATCCTGGCTACCGCCTCGTCGTCGATGCCTACCTGAACCTGCTCGTGACGGCGCAGCCGTGAGCGGCACGACCCTGACGGGCGAAGGCCCGGCCGTCGACCCGGTGCTGCTCGAGATCGTGGCCGGCAGCCTTGCCTCGATCGAGATGGAGGTCGAGACGGCGATCGGACGCACCTCCCGATCGCCGATGATCCGTGACGCGCACGACTACCGTGCCGGTATCCACGATCGGCTGCTTCGCAAGCTCACCGGTCGCTCCTACAGTGCCCTCGTCCATCCCATCGTCCGTGACTTCCCATTGGCAACGATGCGCCCGGGGGATGTCTACTTCCACAACGACGTGTACCGCTCCGAAGGAGGCATCGGTCACCTGCCGGACCTGTGCGTGACGGTGCCCGTCTTCGATGGCGGGCAGGTCGTCGCGTTCGTCCAGGCATTCGGTCACCATGACGACATCGGCGGAGGTGTCCCCGGTTCGATGCCCAGCGGTGCGAGAAGCGTCTTCGAAGAGGGCCTGATGGTCCCGCCCATCAAGTTGTGGGACGCCGGCGTGCCGAATCGAGCCGCCTTGACGATCATGACCCGCAACTCCCGGATGCCGGACTCGCTGGCGGCCGATCTGGACGCCGAATGCTCGGCGTGCCTGATGGGTTCGCGCCGCATCGCGGAGATCTTCGCCCGCTACGGCCGGGACACCGTCGAAGCCTGTTTCGATGCCATCGTCGCCGTGACCACCGAGACCTACCGTCGCGAGATCCTCGCCAAGATCCCGTCGGGCACATGGGCGTGGGAGGACTACGCCGAGCATGACGGTGTCGACGCTCCTCGCCTGCACACCCAACGGATCACCCTGACCAAGGTGGGTGAGGACGAGCCCGGCGGTCCCAAGCTGATCATCGACTTCGCGGGTACGGCTCCGCAGGCCAAGGGACCGATCAACCACTGCGGCGACTACGCCGACGGGAACTTTCTCAAGAAGTGGCTCGCGCCCATCCTGCGCAACCTCGCCGACACGCCCGAGCGGATGGCCGAACTCGACGTCAACGAAGGGGTGGTCGAGTTGATCGAGATGAGGTTCCCACCCCCAGGGACGTTGCTGACACCCGTCTTCCCTGCACCCACGAACGCGCGGACCTTCGTCATCCTGCGGCTGCTGGGCGTGCTGGCCGGCGTGGTCGCAAAGGCGGTCGACGGGCGTATGCCGGCCGACCAGGAAACGATCCGGTATACCGGCATCTACGGCCACGACGATGCAGGCGAGCCGTACCTGATGCGGGAGGTGCTGGGCGGGGGCTCCGGCGGGCGGTATTACGCCGACGGCGAGGACACAATCCACGTCGTGCCTGATTCGCGCAACCTGCCGAGCGAGTTCACCGAGTCGCGATTCCCTTTCATCATCGAGCGACTTGGCCTGGCAATCGACTCCGGCGGTCCAGGGCAATTCCGCGGTGGTCTCGGTTACGACAAGCACATCCGGATACGCAAGGACGCGCACTTCATGTCGATCGCCGACCGCTCGATCCTCGCCTGCTGGGGATTGAAGGGCGGCAAGGCCGGGCGTCCGTTCCGCGTGACGATCGATCCAGATGGGCCGGGTGAGCGCGACGTGGACGCGCTGGTCGATGCCGAGTTCGTCCCGGCAGGAACGGTGATCCGGATCCGGACGACCGGCGGTGGAGGCTGGGGGGATCCCCTCGCGCGCGACGTCAACGCCGTTGTGCGGGACGTCCTATGGGCGAAGGTGTCCAGGGACTCGGCCGCCGCCGACTACGGAGTCGTGATCATCGGAGACCAGGACGACCCGCGCGCTGATCTCGAGGCGACCGCAATCCAGAGGGCCGAACTGCGCTCGGCGCGCCCGGCCAGCGAGCCGTTCTTCGACCGGGGTCCCGGCTACGCGACGCTGTCCGGTGGTGCGCCTGCCCCGGCCTGCGACTGGCTAACCTGAGCCGATGACCGGGCCGCTGTCGGACGTCCTCGTGGTCGACCTGTCTCGAGCGCTGGCCGGTCCCCACGCCGCGATGATGCTGGGCGATCTCGGCGCGCGGGTGATCAAGGTCGAGTCCCCCGACGGCGGTGACGACACGCGCTCGTGGGGTCCGCCGTTCATGCCCGGCAGCGACGGTGATGCGCACTCGACCTACTTCCTGTCGTGCAACCGCAACAAGGAATCGATCGCGCTGGACCTCAAGTCAGACGACGGTCGCGACACGCTTGCGGCGCTGATTGCCCGTGCCGACGTGCTCATCGAGAACTTCCGCCCGCAGGTACTCGATCGGCTCGGCTTTTCCGTGGCTCGGCTGCATGCCCTCAACCCAGGGCTCGTCGTGTTGTCGATCAGCGGCTTCGGCCATGACGGGCCGGAGGGGGCGCGGGCGGGCTACGACCAGATCGCCCAGGGCGAAGCCGGGCTGATGTCACTCACCGGTCCCTCCGCCGAGGAGCCCACCCGTGTCGGCGTGCCGATCGCTGACTTGCTTGCCGGCATCTACGGGGCCTACGGCGTCCTCGCCGCGCTGCATCAGCGAGCAAGCACCGGGCTCGGTCAGGTCGTGCGGACCAGCCTGTTGGCGGCGGTAGTAGGCGTGCACGGCTTCCAGGGCACCCGGTACACCGTGGCCGGCGAGGTGCCGCGGCCCACGGGTGGACACCACCCCTCGATCTGCCCGTACGGGCTCTTTCATGCCGCCGACGGCCTGGTACAGATCGCGGTGGGCAGCGACGGTCTTTGGCGCCGGTTCGCGCCGGTGTTCGGACTTTCCCGCCCGCAGTGGACGACGAATCCGCAACGGGTGGCCGATCGCGGCGCAGTGAACTCCGCAATAGACAGCGCCTTCGCCGGCTACCGAGCCGCGGACCTCCTGGGCCGCCTCGACGAGATAGGCGTCCCTGCCGGAAGGGTCCGCGACCTGGCCGAGGTCTACCAGTGGGACCAGACACGCTCGCAGGGCTTGCTCATCGACGTCGAACACGCCGCTCTCGGCCGCATCACGCTGCCGGGTTCGCCGCTGCGCTTCGACGAGATGCCCGAGCGCGCGCACCGCGCCCCGCCAACGCTCGACCAGCACGGACCGCCGATCCGCGCATGGCTGGCCCGCGAGCGGGACTGATGCTTCGGCTACCAACCGCCGCACCCGTTTGGGCGAAGATTGCCGATGCCCACCCGCGCCGGCCTCAATACCGTCGCGGAGGTGCGGGTGCTAATTGCCTTGGGCGGGAACGCGATGACGGCCCCCGACGGCAACGCGCGCCCGGAGGACCAGCGCGCCGCGGTCAACGAAGCAATGCGGGCGGTCGCCGCGATTGTGACCGACGGTCACCAGGTCGTCCTCACCCACGGCAACGGTCCGCAGGTCGGCAACCTGCTGGTCAAGAACGAGCTCGCGGCATCGGTCGTACCACCCGTTCCGCTCGACTGGTGCGTGGCGCAGACGCAGGCCACGATCGGGCTGCTCATCCTTGATGCTCTGGAATCATCGCTGACCGCATGGCAATCCTCGCTGACGGCATGGCCGGGCAACCCGCGCGTAGCGGCCCTCGTATCGCGCACTCTCGTCTCCGAGGACGATCCGCACTTTCGGCGGCCCAGCAAGCCGATCGGGCGCTACCTGCCCCGGGCGCAGGCCGCGGCCATGATCCAGCACGGTCAGAGCTGGCAGGACCGCGGCGAGCGTGGGTGGCGTCGTGTCGTCGCATCGCCGGAACCGCTGGCCTGCCTCGAAGCCCCCACCGCGGTCGCCCTGCTCGAGGCAGGCTATGTCGTGGTCTGTGCCGGTGGGGGAGGTGTTGCCGTCGTACGCGGTGCCGACGGTGCTCTGCGCAGCGTGGAGGCGGTGATCGACAAGGACTTGACCGCATCAGTGCTCGCCCTGCAACTCGGCGTGGACGCGCTCGTCATCGCCACTGACGTCGAGGCCGCGGTCCTCGGTTGGGGGACCCCGGACGCTCGACAGATCGGCGCGGTCACTGCCGCCCGGCTGCGCCTGCTGGCCGCCGAAGGTGAGTTTGCCGATGGCAGCATGGGGCCAAAGGTCGAAGCGGCGTGCCGCTTCGCCGAATCAGGCGGTCGCGCCGTCATCACATCAGTGCATCGCCTTCGCGACGCACTGGCGGGCAACGCCGGAACCGTCGTCACGTCCTAGCCACTCAAGCCCGAGGAGTTTCCGTGCCCGATCCGATCGAGATCCGCAAGGTCCCGTTGCACAGCGTCACTGATGCTAGCGAGTTGACCAAGCTCATCGACGACGGCGTCCTGGATGCCGATCGGGTCGTTGCCATCATCGGCAAGACGGAAGGCAATGGGGGCGTCAACGACTACACGCGCATCCTCGCCGACCGCGCATTTCGCGAAGTGCTGCTGGCCAAGGGAACGCGCGGGGCTGACGCGGTCAAGCAGGTGCCGATCGTCTGGTCCGGCGGCACCGATGGGGTGATCAGCCCCCACGCGACGATCTTCGCCACGCTGCCGCCGGAGAAGGCCGTGCACAGCGATGAACCTCGGCTGACGGTGGGCTTTGCAATGAGCGAGGTCCTCCTCCCGGAGGACATCGGCCGAATGGCGATGATCACCAAGGTCGCTGCCGCAGTGACCGAGGCGATGGGTCGCGCCGGCATCACCGATGCGGCGGACGTGCACTATGTCCAGACCAAGACCCCGCTGCTCACGATCGACACGATCCGCGACGCCAAGCGGCGTGGGCATGACGTGTTCACCGAGGACACGCTGGCCTCGATGGATGTCTCCAATGGGGGCACTGCCCTGGGCATCGCCGTCGCACTCGGCGAAATCGACATGCCGCGCGATTCCGACGTCCTGCGCAACCGGGATCTGTTCTCCGCGGTCGCATCCTGCTCGTCGGGGGTCGAACTCGACCGGGCCCAGGTCGTCGTCGTCGGCAACGCGCGCGGGATCGGCGGCCGATATCGCATCGGACACGCCGTGATGAACGACGCGCTGGATCAGGACGGGATCTGGGCCGCGATCAAGGACGCGGGACTCGAGCTGCCCGATCGTCCCCACCACACCGATCTCGGCGGCCGGCTGGTCAACGTCTTTCTCAAGTGCGAGGCCAGTCAGGACGGTCAGGTGCGGGGGCGGCGCAACGCCATGCTCGACGACTCCGACGTCCACTGGCATAGGCAGATCAAGGCATGCGTGGGCGGTGTCGCTGCGGCGGTCACCGGCGACCCAGCGGTCTTCGTCTCCGTGTCGGCGGCACATCAGGGGCCCGATGGCGGTGGTCCGGTCGCGGCGATCGTGGACCTCGGCTAGGGCAGCGAGGTCCCTTCGCGAGCGCCACCGTCACACATTGCCGAATCCGACGCCGCTGCGGATCAGCGGCAGGTCGGCCATCGTCGCGAACCCAGGTGGTGCCGCGCACACGGCGGGATCGCATTCAGCGCCTGCATCGCCGTCGCCACGCTCGCCGCGCGGACATGCTCGGCGATCGGCGCGCTGCGCTCGTAGCTGGCGAGCGTGAGGAAGTGCGCCCGCATCGACGGGTCGCCTTCGATCGTGAGTGTCCAGCCGTGTGCGGGGGCTGGCCAGTGTGGCGGGTATTCGCCGCCGACGGTCCACAATGTCTCGATCTCGATCAATGCTTTACCCCTGCGGCGCCCGGTCCACCGCCACCGCTGCCCCGCCGCGGTTCCCGCCGCCAAGGTGATGCCGCAGATGTCGTGATCTTCTGCTGCGGGCACGACGTCGACCGTTGTCGCGACCTCCTCGAGGCCGGCACCCAGCGCGTCACCGATCAGCCGGACCTCTTCGATGAAGATCGCGGAGTTGAACCGCAGGAATTCACTCGCATCCTCGCTCACCTCCTCGATCGGGCGGCCGAATCTCATGTTGTCGAAGGTTATTGCGGTGCTCTCGTAGAAAGACCAGTCCGCCCGCTCCTGCAACGTGATCTTCTCGATCGTGCGGCTCATCCCGGACAGTGCCAAGGGGAGCACACCGCTCAGATTGCCCGGATTCAGACCGGTGCCGTGCACCGACGTCCCGCCCGCTGCGCACGCGGCGAGCAGCCGCTCGCGCTGCGCAGCGGGCAGGCGGTTGGGATGGAACAGGAATGCGGTGGTGACGACGTTCTTGCCGCTGGCGAGGATGCGGCACACCTCATCCATGCTGGCGTTACGCGGCATGTAGGCGACGCAGTCGGCATCGATGGCCAGGACGGCGTCGACGTCGGCAGTCGCGATGACGCCCGTGGGCGCTCGAGCGGCCAGGTCACCGGCATCGATGCCCTCCTTGTCCGGGGAGTAGATCTTCACGCCGACGAGTTCTAGATCCGGGCGGTCCAGAATCGCGCGAATCGACTCGCTGCCCTGGGCACCGGTAGCCCACTGGATCACGCGCAGCGACATGTGATCAGCCGAGCGCGTCGGCGATCACAGGCAGCATTCGTGGGTCCGTCTGCAGCAGCAGCGTGGTGATAACGGTCTGCTCCCACGCCTGCATCTCGTCCCTGATCTTCGCGACGGGACCGATCAACGCGATGTCTTCGATGAGTGCGGTGGGTACCGCGGCAATGGCTTCGGCCCGCTGACCACCGAGGAAAAGCTCCTGAATCTTTTCGACCTCACCCGGATACCCAAGGCGACCGAAGACATCAGCGTGGAAGTTCATCGATTTCGCGCCCATACCGCCGATGTAGAGGGCGATCGAGGGCCGCACGAGGTCGGCGGCCGCCTCCACGTCCTCGTTGATCACGATCGGGAGGAAGGCCGGAACCTCGAAGTCGGCGAAACTGCGGCGCGCACCTGGGCGGGCAAAGCCTTCGGCCAGTGCGTCGCGGTAGAAGGCATCGGTCTTGGGCGAGAAGAACATCGGCAACCACCCGTCGGCGATCTCGGCAGCGAGCGCGACGTTCTTCGGTCCCTCAGCTCCGAGGAAGATCGGGATGTCTTCTCGCAGCGGGTGCACCGTGGACTTCAACGGCTTGCCGAGGTTCATCCCGCCCGGGTAGGGCAGCGGATAGAACTCGCCGTCGTGGGTCACTGGCGCGTCGCGCTTGAGGATTGCCCGAATCACCTCGACGTACTCACGCGTTCGAGCCAGCGGCTTCGGGTAGGCCTGGCCGTACCATCCCTCCACCACCTGCGGGCCCGAGGCGCCGATGCCGAGTATGAAACGGCCCCCGCTGAGGTGATCGAGGGTCATCGCCGCCATCGCGGTGGCCGCCGGCGTCCGAGCCGAGATCTGCAGGATGTTCGTGCCCAACCGGATGCTGGATGTGGCAGAGCCCCACCATGCCAGAGGGGTAAGGCAGTCCGACCCGTAGGCCTCGGCCGTCCAGATCGAGTCGAAGCCCAGCCTCTCGGCGGTGGCGATCGCCTCCGATGCCCCGGCTGGGGGACCCGAGGACCAGTAGCCGGTGTGGTATCCAAGCTTCACGTTGTGACCTTTCCAGGAAGGACGGCAGCGCGGTCGAGGTGCGCGATCGACGGCGCGTTACCGAAGGTGCGGTCCGGGGCGTGAGGGATTGTGTATCGGCCTGCCGGGCTCGCCGCTGATGGCCCATGGCACTGCCTCCTGAAGGGCTGCCGTCCACACCCAGTAGGTGTGTCCGCCCGAGCGGACCCGCCATCTCACGTCGACCCCCCGGGACGTGAGAACCGGGGCCAGTTCAGACATCTGACGCACGACGGTCTTGTCCTGATTGCCGGTGTCGAGCCAAACGCGCGTAGCCGGGGTCGGGGTCAACACCGCCGCGTAGAGCTTGGGGGAATTGGCGAATGAGCGCAGCGCAGTATCGTTGGTGCCGAAGATCTTTGCCACCCCGCCTGTGTGCGTGGGCACGGTGTAGCCGCTGAGATCCACGATCGTTGCGACCTCGCTACGGTGCCGCAGCCCCAGGTTGAGGGCGCAGTACCCGCCGGCAGACATTCCCGCGAAGACCCGGGACGTGCGCGCGGCGATCGTTCGGAACGTCGCGTCGACGGTGGGGATGACAACGTCGAAGACATGGGTCTCCACCCTCTCCTTAGCTCCGTCTACGCACTCCGGGTCGTCGGTCCAGCTGCGGCTCAGTTGCGGTGCGACGAGAATCGTCGGGTGCCCGGTTGCAGCCAGTTGTCGCCCAACACCGTCGGCGCCGCCGGCGTGGAACCAGTCTGCCGGGCGGCCCGGCGAGCCATGCAGCAGATAGACGACCGGGAACCGCGCAGTGGCGTCGGCGAAGTACTGCGGGGGGAGGTAGGCAAGCGCGATGCTGTGCTCGAACCCGTTAGTCCTGTCAGCGGGCATCGGCAACCGAACAATCGCCCCGGACCGTAACGCCTGCGCACGTCGATTGCCGGGCAGGTTGTGCAGGCGATCCGCGGCGATCCACTGGCGGTCGCCGGCCAGAGCCGCGCGCACGTCGCCGGCTGTCGGTAAGTAGGCGTAGTGGGCGTTCACCGTGTCGGCAAGGGCGAGCCCGATGGCCGCGAGCGCAACGAGGCACAGACCGGCGAAGCGCATCGTGCGTTGGCGATGTGAGCGGCTCAGGATGCGCAGGGCCAGCATTACCGCAATCGCCGCGACGACCCACATTCCGGCCACGAATTGGGTCGAAATGATGTCGATGTGCGCGAACATCACAACCCCCGGCAGCGCTGCATCAGGCCCGTTCCTCCAGAAAACCCCGGGTGATCGTGGCACACGCCGCCCCGCATGCATACGAATCGCACAGCGTTTGACCAGCAAATCCCTGATTACGACCTTGTTGCCGACTTGCGGGGGGCGGTCTGGGGCCATACTTTCGCCCACATGCGGCGATAGTTCGTTATGCCCCGCTCGGAGGTTGCGGTTTCTGACGTATCGTTCCGGTTCGACATCGCCCCCCCGGGAGGCGTGGCGTGGCTGGACGTCTCGGCGGAGGACTCCAACGGGGCCTCGGGGCGCACCAGGACAGGACCGTTGGGTCTGCAGATCTCGGCGCTGGCTCAATCGCGGGCGCCGTACTTCTTTCGCGGGGCCCGGCTTCGCGGAACGCGCTGTATCTGGTCGGCGTCCACCGTGAGCGGAGCAGAGTTGATGCGGTCACCCCGCGCGGTGCCGACTCCCTCTGACGGGTCGGTGCACGTGCTGGCGCGGGTCGACTGCGCGGGCACCGTCTTCGACCCGACGGGAACGCCGTCACACGGAGTGATGCGGGTCGTCGACGCTGTCGAAGGCTTGAGTGAGCAGTTCATGGGCAACTCCCACCTGTTCACACTGAACGTGCCCCAAGCCGCGATCGGGCTGGAGCCGGGAATGTTGGCCGATATGTTCGACCAGACCTTCGAGCTGACCCTGTTTCAGGGCCGACTCTTGCGCTCGGGCGTCGGGTTGCTCGTCAGCGACACCGAGGAGCTGCACACGCCGGTCAGCCTGGTCGGCATCGACCGGTATCTGGCGGCGTTCACTGGATTGTTGCTGCGTACGGCCGTGCGCAAGCCGAGCGGCGAGCTCGAGCAGCTGGAGTCGGTCCGGACGCGGACGGATGCGATCATCTACGAGCAGGCCGCCGACCCCTCGTTGACGCCGGCAACGATCGCTGCTCAGCTCAACATTTCCTTACGCCAGCTCTACCGGGCGTTCAACGGGACTGAGAGCCCAGCGGCCCGCATCCGGCGGCGGCGGCTGGATCGAGCCGCGGAACTGCTGGCCGCGCGAAGCGCACAGCCGCAAGTGGAATGGGTGGCCCAGGAGTGCGGATTCGCCTCGGCCGAGTACTTCTCTCGCGCGTTTCGCCGCGAATTCGGAATCAGCCCGCGGGCGTACCGGTCCGCGCACCGCGATGTCCCGCTTGGCCACTGACCGATGGCCGCCCCCGAGCTACCGGTCCGCGCACCGCCACGTCGCGCCTGGCCGCTGAACGATGGCCCCCGGAGCTACCGGTCCGCTAGCAGGCGAGGTGTTCGCGAATTGCGCCGAGGCCAAGCGTCGAGGACTCGGTCAAGTAGGTGTGCAGGTGTGGTGAAGAGTTGTTGAGGACGGCGTAGGTACGCCCGACGTCGGTGAGCAGGCGCTGGGCGGGAAGCACCGATGTAGCCGTATACGCGATGAGTTCGGTGTAGCCGCAGACGAATGCGGCGCCCGCCAGGTGTGTGATCAGTTCACGGCCCACGCCCCGGCGCTGCCAGTCATCTTCCACGAGCAGGCCCACGTCGGCGCTCGATGAGCTGTGCGCCGGGTCCGCGGCTGCGACCGCCAGCGCGATCACCTCACCGCGGGCGGTGCATGCGACGAATGCGAGCGTGCGGCGCAGCAGGCGCTCGATGCCCACCGCCGACGGAGGGCGGCCACCTGCACGGTAGCGGTCGAGCAACCCACGGGCTGAACACCGAGCGTGCATTGCCGCGACGGCCCCGAAGTCTCGTGGACTGGTACCGCGGATCAATACATTCTCGGTGCCGACGCGCACCATCCACGGTTGGCGAATCCACACCGCCAGTGACATGTTGCGTTCGGCGGTGCTCGGTCCCGCTCCGATGAAGGTGGTCGGATTAGGCCCTGTGCACGAGGCTGTTGATGTCATGGATAGGACGTTTTCACCCGTCCGTTTCGGCCAAATGTCTTGGGCATCACAGGACTGCTGCCAATAGGGCCTCGCCCGGTCGAGCATAGGTGTTGTCAACCGCCGGGAGCCGGTTGCGGCGGCGGTCGACGTCAGCCGTCGGGAGCCAGTAGCGGGGGCGACGACAGGGCGACGGGCGTCGCTCCCACGCCGATCGCGCTCGCCTCGGCCCAGCTCACCAGGGCCGTGACATCGAGACCGTACGGCGCCTCACCGGCGTACGGGGCGATCGCCAGTGCGCCGCGGCGCAGTAGTGCGCGGGCCCCGCGAGGGTTTCCCCGCGCCGCGTGCGTCGCTCCGACCGCAAGCTGGGCGAGGCCGCGCCAAAGCGCACGCTCGCCATCGGGCGCAGATTTCCACGCGTCTTCGAGCACTTCGTGTGCGTGAAACGGAAGCCCCCCGTCCAGCAAGCGTTGTGCTTCGGCGATCGCCTGCTCCGGCGTGCGCCCCGGATGCTCAGGTTGCTGTTCCGCCCCGGCGGCCCCGTAGGGCAGCGGGCGACCTAGCCCGTCGCGTGGACGGGTGTTGCGGCGAGCACGTCCGGTCACGTGGGCTCCTGCAAGTCCGAGGCACACATCTCGCATCACTCCTGAGGCAGGCACCTGCACGGACCGGTTGCAGCGATGATGTCGCGGATAGTCGTGCCGGTGAAGGCTCCGGGGTCCAGATCATGAGCTGCGGCGAGGAGGCAAGCCATGACCTTGCAGCAGAGACTCGTGCCGCCCGTCGGTGAAAGACCGCTCACCGGTAGCGTCGGCGCCAGGCTGAGCCGGTGCCTACCACCTCATCGGAAGGATGCAGCGTGTCGGATTCTTTGACTGGCCAAACGATGATCATGTCTGGCGGAAGCCGGGGGATCGGACTCGCGATCGGAATCGCCGCGGGACGTCTTGGCGCCAATGTCGTGCTGCTGGCGAAGACCGATACGCCTGATCCGCGCCTGCCCGGAACGATCCACACGGCGGCCGCCGAGATCGAGGCCGCGGGGGGCGCCGCGCTCGCGGTCGTAGGCGATGTACGCGATGCGGACTCGGTACAGGGGGCGGTCGATCAAGCCGTCGAGCGTTTCGGCGGCATCGACATCTGCGTCAACAATGCCAGTGCGCTGGCCATCCAAGGCACCGAAGAACTGTCGGTCAAGAAGTTCGACCTCATGCAGCAGATCCAGCTCCGCGGCACATTCCTGCTGACCCGGGCCTGCCTCCCGCACCTGCGCAAGGCACGCAATCCGCATGTGCTCACCCTGTCGCCACCGATCAACCTCTCGCCGAAATGGATGGGGGCCCACCCGGCCTACACCCTGGCCAAGTACGGCATGACATTGCTGGCCCTGGGTTGGGCTGCGGAGTATGCCGACGTCGGCGTCGCGTCGAACACGCTCTGGCCGGAGTCGATCATCGCCACAGCCGCTGTGCAGAACCTGCTGGGCGGCCAGGACAGCATGTCCCGCGCCCGCACGCCCGAGATCATGGCTGACGCGGCCGTGCAGGTCGTGACCAGACCCGCTCGAGAATGTAGCGGCAACACGTTTATCGACGTCGATGTCCTTCGCGCGGCCGGTATCACGGATTTCGCGAAGTACGGCGGTGGAGAAGAGCTTCTGTACGACCTCTACGTGGACCCGCCAAACGCCTGAGGTGCCGGTTACGCGCCACGGTCGGTCATGAGGCGAAGCCCGCCGGTGCCTCGCCGATGGCGGCCTCCCGGATCGCGCGGTGCGTGTCGCCGGTGGCGCGTAATTCGTGGTCGGAGGCGTGTTCGAGGCTGAGCATCGCGTCGTCGGCCCCGGGCAGCGCGTGCAGGATCTCGTCGAGTTTGCGTTGGGTGGCGGCCTGTTCCCGCGATTGGGTGTGCTGGATGACGAACACCATGCCGAGTGTCAAGGCGGCCACGAGCGTCTGAAACGCGACCTCGGCTCGGGTGGGGAATCCAGCGGAAACGCTGAAGATGATCCACCCGAGGTCGCAGGCGAGGATCGTGAGCGTCAGCAGCGGCCGGGAAGTGACGCGGTCCACCTCGGTGAGGACTCGGCTCAGTCGCGACCGCTGGCGTCCGGGGGTTGGCACATCACCCAACTTAGCCAGCGGGCATGAGGGCCGTCCTGGTGCGGTGCCAGCGCCCGATCTCGATGAAGCTTGACTCGTTCCAGAATCGGTGGAACGGTGGAAAGCGATGGGTTTTCGTCCGATATGGCACTGCGGCACGCGGGTGTGCGCGTGACTAGGCCGCGCGTCGCGGTCCCGGCGACAACCATCATCATCTCGTCTGCCGTAGGTGCGGGTTCACGAAAGATGCCGACCGCACCGTCGGCGCCGCGCCTTGTCTAAGTCCGAGCGATCCCGCGGGCTACGCACTTGACGAAGCCGAAGTTGTCTTCTGGGGTCTTTGCCCCAGGTGCCAGCTGCAAGAGTCTGTCTCTTCGAGTTAAGGAGTTCGGTGTGACTACCCCAGATTCGCGGCCTACCACGACCGACGGCGGCGTCCCCGTCGCCAGCGACGAGCATTCGCTGTCTGTCGGCCCGGACGGCCCATTGCTGCTGCAGGATCACTACCTGATCGAGCAGATGGCGAACTTCAATCGCGAACGTATCCCCGAGCGCCAGCCCCACGCCAAGGGCGGCGGTGCGTTCGGGACCTTCCAGGTGAGCGAGGATGTCAGCGCCTACACGCGGGCGGCGGTGTTCCAGCCCGGCGCGCAGACCGATGTGCTCATCCGGTTCTCGACGGTCGCGGGGGAACGCGGGAGCCCGGACACGTGGCGTGATCCACGCGGATTTGCGGTGAAGTTCTACACCAGTGAGGGAAACCTCGACATCGTCGGGAACAACACCCCGGTGTTCTTCATCAAGGACCCGATGAAATTCCAGCACTTCATCCGGTCCCAGAAGCGGCGCGCGGCGAACAACTTGCGCGATCACGACATGCAATGGGACTTCTGGACGCTCTCCCCTGAGTCGGCGCACCAGGTCACCTGGTTGATGGGCGATCGCGGCATCCCGCGAACGTGGCGGCACATGAATGGCTATTCCAGCCATACCTACATGTGGATCAACGCGCAGGGCGAGCGGTTCTGGGTGAAATACCACTTCAAGACCGACCAGGGCATCGAGTTCTTCACCCAGGACGAAGGCGACCAGATGGCCTCGGTCGACACCGACTATCACCAGCGCGATCTCTACGAGCATCTCGAAGCCGGGGACTTCCCCAGCTGGACCTTGAAGATGCAGATCATGCCGTTCGACGAGGCGAAGGCGTACCGGTTCAACCCGTTCGACCTCACCAAGGTCTGGCCGCACGCTGACTATCCCTTGCAGGAAGTCGGCCGGCTGACGCTGAACCGCAACGTCACCGACTATCACACCGAGATCGAGCAAGCCGCCTTCGAACCGAACAACGCCGTCGCGGGGACGGGTCTCTCGCCGGACAAGATGCTGCTCGCGCGCGGGTTCAGCTATTCCGACGCGCATCGCGCACGGCTCGGCGTGAACTACAAGCAGATCCCGGTGAACTCGCCGCGGGTGCAGGCGAATAGCTACACCAAGGACGGCGCTATGCGCGTGCAGAACGTCGCCGACCCCGTGTACGCACCGAATTCCTACGGCGGCCCGAAGGCCGATCCGGAGCGCACCGATGACGGCGGCCATTGGTATGCCGACGGCGAGATGGTGCGTGCGGCGTACACATTGCATCCCGAGGACGACGATTGGGGCCAGCCGGGAACGCTGGTGCGCGACGTGCTCGACGACGCCGCCCGCGGGCGCCTGGTCAACAACGTTGTCGGGCATCTGCTCAACGGCGTCAGCGAACCGGTCCTGCAACGCGCGTTCGAGTACTGGCGCAATGTGGACAAGAACCTCGGCGACCGGATCGAGGCCGGAGTACGAGCAAAGAGCAAGGAGACTGATCCGAAGGCGGCAGAACAAGGCAACCCCGCGCGAACAACGATGCAGACCAAGGCGTGAACTGTCCCGGCGCATCCCAATCTGAGACACGTCGAAGGGTCGAGTTCCTAGACGCTGGGTAGCTCAGGCGGTCGCCGGGTGCACCTTATGCAACCAGTCGACGAGGATCTCGTTGACGTGCGCCGGGCGTTCTTCCTGCACCCAATGCCCGCAGCCCGGCAGGAGGTGGCTACTGACCAGTCCCGGCATCGTCGTCGAAAGGAGTTGATGACGTTCTGAATCCACGCACTAGAGGCATCGAGGGCGCCGCCGATGAAAAGGGATGGCTGCGTGATGGCGGCGCCGTCGTAGGCGGCAAGGTCCTCCCAGTCCCGGTCGACGTTGCGGTAACGGTCCAGTGCGCCGGTGAAACCGGTGCGTTCGAACTCCTCGACGTAAACGTCCAGGTCGTCATCGCTGAGCCACGCGGGTAGCTCGCCGAGCACGAACCGATCCCGCATCCGTATGCCGGGTGGTATGTAGAAAACGTGGCTGGCGCCCTCGGATGGCATGGTGTCACCGGACAGGCTCGCGTAGCAGCCTTGCAGCCAACCCCGGACATCGGGCTCGATCTCCGCCTCGGCGCGGCCGGGCTGCTGGAAGTAGCTGATGTAGAACTCGGCGTCCCCAGCGGCACGGGCGAAGATCTCGCTCGGGCGCGCTTCGCCACGAGGGGGTGTGCGGGCGCTCAGTGTCGCCACCGCGGTAAACGTATCTGGCTCGAGCAGCGCGGCGTTGGCCGCGATCAGTGACCCCCAATCGTGGCCGATGACCGCGGCGGTCGTTGCCCCAAGCGCGCGGACTAGACCCGCGCAATCGCCGACGAGTTCCACCATCCGGCAGTCCTCGCTACTGGCCGGCTTCGACGAGCGGCCGTACGCACGCACGTCCAAGGCCACCGCGCGGTACCCAGCGGCGGCTGACGCAGGCAGCTGATGCCGCCACGCGTAGGACGTCTGCCGGAACCCGTGGATTAGCAGTACGACCGGGCCCTCGCCCTGCTCGACCACATGCAACCGAACATCTTCACGCGGTGTTCGGTCACGATCGCCCCCTGCTGGTCCGGCACCTGTCGCTGTAGATCATCCCGGCCGGAAGATCTGCACGCCTAGACCGACTAGGACGACGGCGAGGACAGCATCGAACGGAGGCGGCAAGCGGCGTGCCACGTCGTTCATGGGCAAAGAGTAAGGCCGCGGCGATACAGCGGGCGTCAGACCTGGGACCTATCCGAGCGGCACCCCAGTGCCGCCGCCGCGACCCGTCGCGCCAGGGACTCCAACCCGTCGGTGGATGACGCCGACGGCGGGCGCGGCGCAACCTGTGATGCGACAGGAGCCACGCCGTTAAGGAGATCATCATGGCCCGACGCAAGCGAGCACCCGTGGGCCGAGCGGCCGCATCGCCGTTCCCGAGCGCTGAGTAATGAAGTCGTCACTGGTGTCCGTTGGGGTCTCGGTCGCTGTTGCCTTGTGTGTCGGTGGTTGCGGCGGCTCGTCGGGGTCGTCGGCGACCTCGAAGGCGTCGTCGCCCGTTAGTTCATCAGCCCCCGCATTGGCCACCATGCCCGTGGTTTCATCGACGATCAAGGACGGTTCCACGCTAAGCGGAGCGGTCTCCTGGGTCGCCACCGTCACGCCGGATACGAACGTCTCCGAGGTCGACTTCGCGATCGATGGTCAGAAAAAGTGGGTCGAAATGAAAGTGCCCTACACGTTCAATGAGGACGGCGAATTGCTGTCGACCTACCTCGTCGGTAACGGGACCCATGTGTTCATCACAACGGCGGTGACATCGCGAGGCACCGTGACTCAAGCGTCGCACGTCACGATTGCGAACACCGGCGGTGCGGTGCCCGCGACACTTGTTGGAACGTGGCAACGGACGCTCACGGTGGCCGACCAACTGCGCACCAGCAAGCAGCCCGGCTACACAGGTCAGGACATGCCGAAGGGTGTCTGGAAGCTGAAGATCGAAGCGAACGGCCTCGTCAGTGGGTCGGATGCGGCCGGAGGTGGATTCGTCTACCAGATTGCTGCCACCTCCGGTGGTCAGTTGACCGCGTTGGGACCAGCGAATTGGACTTTGCCGGTGCCAGCCTCGACGGACCCCAGGTATGGAGGCTTCTGCGCAAACTTTGCCGAGGCACGCGACGTGTTCGGGTGGAAGGAGGCGGCCAACGCCCTCTTGATCAGCGGGGGCTCGACGTGTTCGGACCGCGACGCATTGCTCGACGGCAGATGGACCAAGGTCGCGTAACGCTCGACACGAGCGGTGTTAAGCCGGCGCAGCGGGCGATAGCGTCGGAGGCTGAGGAGTTCCGGCTGGCCGGAATCAAGGCGGGAGCCGCGATTGCCGATATCGGTTGCGGTCCCGCTGCTCTGAGTGTGCACGTTGCCCAGCTTGTTGGCCCGTCTGGTCGGATCGTGGCGATCGAACCCGACGAACGATCGCGCGCCACTGCTGCCGCGGTCATCGAAGCCGCCGGCACCTCGAACGTGCAACTCCACGCGGGGACGGCCGGTGCTACCGGTCTGGAACCGGCGAGCATGGACGTGGTGATGATGCGCCACGTCCTCGCGCACAACGGCGGTCGAGAGCAGGAGTTCGTCGACCACCTAGCGACGAGAGTGCGGCCAGGCGGGACCGTATATCTGGTGGACGTGGACTTGACCGCCCTGCACATCCTCGACACTGACCCCGATCTGGGCGATCTCGTGCAGAAGTACGTCGCGTTCCATCGCGGGCGCGGCAATGACCCGCGGGTGGGTATGCGGCTCGCCAAGATTCTCAGCGCCGCGAATCTGAAGACGCTCACATTCGTCGGTCGTTACGCCATCACCGTGGCCCCGGCCGGACTGCGCCCCCCGGCCTGGGCCGCTCGCGATGCCATGCTCGCCGATGGAATCGTCAGCCACTCAGACATCGAACGCTGGGCAACCGCCTTCGACCGACTGGACACGGCACCCGTTCGTCCCACGGTGTTCGCCCCGACATTCATCGCGGTCGGCCAACGCGTCTAACCGCTCGCAGCCCAGGGTCGGGCGGCCCGATGGGAGCAGGAATCCTCGCGCCTCACTGGTTCTGGCGGCCGTCTTCGTCCCGCTCGCCGGGTTCGACCAGTCCGGTCTCGTAGGCGACCACGACGGCCTGGACGCGGTCGCGGGCCTGGATCTTCGTGAGGATTCGACCGACGTGTGTCTTGATGGTGCTCTCACTCAGAAAGAGTGTGGTTGCGATCTCGGTGTTCGACAGCCCCTTTGCGATCAGTCGCAGGATCGTCGTCTCTCGTGGCGTAAGCGCGGTGAGCCGATCGTGTTCGCCACCGTGTGTGGGGGTGGGTCGCCGGCAGAAGTTCTCGATCAGTCGGCGGGTGATCGTCGGTGCAAGCAGGGCCTCCCCGGCCGCGACGGTGCGGATGCCGTCGATCAGTTGGGCTTGGCGCACGTCTTTGAGCAGGAAGCCGCTGGCACCAGCGCGCAGCGCCTGATACAGGTAGTCGTCCTGGTCAAACGTGGTCAGCATGACCACTTTCGTTGCAGCGTGGTGTTTGGCGAGTAGGTCGGCTGTGGCCTGCAAGCCGTCGACTCTCGGCATTCGAATATCCATAAGGACCACGTCAGGGTGGAGTTCCCGAGCCATTTGTACGGCTTCGTGGCCGTCGGAGGCTTCTCCGACGACCGTCATGTCGCTTTCGCGATCTATCAGCGCGCGGAGGCCTTCTCGGACCAGCGCCTGGTCGTCTGCGATCAGGATGCGAATCATCGGATCGCCGAACTGAGCGGGAGGCTGGCGTGGACTTCGTATCCACCATCGGGACGTGGGCCGGTGTGGAGCGTGCCTGCGTAGAGCTGCACCCGCTCGCGCATGCCCAGTAACCCGCGTCCGCTGCCTGGACCCTCGTCGGGTCGTTGGGGTGGGCCGTTTGTTACGCGCACCTCGACTGAAGCGCCGTCGCGTCGCGTTCGTACTGTGACCGCCGCGCCGGGTGAGTGCACGAGGGCGTTGGTGAGTGCTTCCTGCGCGATGCGATATAGGGCGAGGTCTGCTCCCATCGGCACGTCAGCCCACAAGCCGGATGTCTCAAACTCGATGTCGGCACCGCCCGCTCGCACGCGCTGGATCAGTGCGCCAAGATTCGCCATGCGAGGTTGGGCTTCGCGGTTGGTGGGGTCGCTCATGTCATCGATGCTGACGAGCCGGCGCATGTCGGCCAAGGCGTGTCGTGCCGTTTCCTCGATGGAGGTCAGGTGGCGTTTGGCGTCGTCGGGGCGGTTGTCGCCGATCGCCGATTGAGCGGCCATCGACTGAACGATGGTGACACTGACGCTGTGGGCGATGACGTCGTGGAGTTCGCGCGCAATTCGGGCCCGTTCGGCGGCGACGGCGATGCGTGCCGCCTCGTCGCGGTGTCGTTGCTGCGCGTCGAGTTCGGATTCCAACTCGGCTCGCCGCTCCGCTCTGAGGGCCATGACCCGGGCAACGACGGGGCAGGCCATCAGGACGACATAGGTGGCCTGAATGCTTTCGACCGCATTGGATGCCTTAGGATCTCGCGCATAGTGGAAGAGCAATGCGAGCAGCGCGATCGCTGACGCTGCGACGAGCTTCTCGATCCGCGGCTCGGCACGCGCGACCGTGTAGAGCACGACACACAACGCGACGAAGCCAGCGAAGGTTCCGCTGTCTCGAGCCGGTAGGGCCTCGACGGTCAGACCGACCACGACGACTGCGAATGTCATCCACGGAGCTCTCCGGCGCCACGCCAGAATTGCGGCCGTCACCCCCCACACGACCGCGGAGAACGTGGGATTGGCAATGACCCGATGCGGGTCGGGGGAAAAGATTTGCAATTCGCCTAGACCGAGTAGGACGACGGCGAGGACAGCATCGAACGGAGGCGGCAAGCGGCGTGCCACGTCGTTCATGGGCAAAGAGTAAGGCCGCGGCGATACAGCGGGCGTCAGACCTGGGACCTATCCGAGCGGCACCTCAGTGCCGCCCCCGCGATCCGTCGCGCCAGGGACTCCAACCCGTCGGTGGATGACGCCGTCGGGGGGGCGGCGCAACCTGTGATGCGACAGGACTTACGCCGTTTAGGAGATCATCATGGCCCGAATACCTCGCTGGATCTACATCATGTTCGGTCTGCTGGCACTGCTGAGCGGAATCCTCGGCGTGATCGGCGCCCCCTCCGGAGTCCCCAAGGCATTCTGGGCGGTCATTTGCGTGCTGGGGGCCGTGAGCCTCGTCGTCGCCCTGAGCGGCCGCGGTCAGCGTGCCGGATGAGGGGACAACGACGCGCCACCGCGAACTCCCGTGGAACCCGGCCGAGCGTGAGAGCGGACGGCACCTGCTTTCCTCAGACCGCGCAGCGCTGATCAGGTAGGAGGGACACCATGTGGCAAATCGGCAAGACGGGCCCACGTCCCGCGCCACGCTTTCCAGGCATTGGCCGCGGTGCTCGCTGCGCGTTGATCGTCACTGGCGTTGGGGCAATCGTGCTTGGCGGCTGGGGAGTTTCTGCGGCCACCATCCCCGACGCGAGCGGGACGGTGCATGCCTGCTACAACATCGGGAGTCATTTGCGGCCGATCGGCGAGGTTCGCGTCGTGGATGCCTCGACACGATGCTTGGCATCCGAGCGAGCCATCGCGTGGAACCAGACCGGCGTGCAAGGCCCGGCAGGGCCGGCCGGAGCGTCTGGACCTTCTGGCCCGGCAGGGCCGACCGGCGCGACCGGACCGTCTGGCCCGGCCGGTTCGCCCGGGCTCAGTGACGGGTGGTACCGCTCGGGCAGCGATGTCCTGACCCTCCCGCACGGGATGGAGGCTTTGCTGGTCTCTGTCGATCTGCCAGCCGGCTCCTACGAGATCAACGGCAGCGCGACGTTCTACAGCACGGCGAGCGCTCGGGTGGACTGCGACGTCAACGTCGGAGGCCTCGTCAAAGAACCGAGATTGACGGACGTGCTCGGCTACGCGTCGGTGTCCATACCACTCATCGCGACGGTCGCATCACCGACGACAGTCACCCTCGAATGCTTCGCCAACATCGGCACTCCGGACACCTATCACCGAGACCTCACGGCCGTCTCGATCGCGACCGTCCACTGAGCGGATCGCCACGTCACCGACAAGAAGACTGGATCGCCTGGCACCAGGGGCTGCTCGCGTAACACGCCCCTCGGGTACACCGAAGGAGGGCACAATGTTCGATCACATGCGACATCGGATGACCGTGCTGGTTCTGGCTGCCTGCGCCAGCCTGGGCGCTAGTGCGGTACTGGCGGTGCACGCCGGCGCCCATGAACGCGGATCGTCAGCGGCCCCGACACCCTCCGCTCAGGCAAGTCCGAACCTGCCACCAGGCCTGCCCCGGATGGCCATCGCGCAGCGCGCACCCCAGGTCGTCGCGACCAACGCACATTGTGGGCAGGTGTTGACGGCGAGCTTGACATTGAACGGGGACCTCTTCTGCACCAGCGGTACCGGGTTGACCATCACCGGCAAGGGCGTCGTGCTCAATCTTGCTGGGCATCAAATCGACGGAGCGGGCACCGCGAGCGCCGGCGTGCTGGTACAGGGCAACTCGGACATCGTGGAGAACGGCGTCCTCTCCCGGTTCAGCAACTGGGGCGTCAATGTCGACGGCATCGATAGCATGCCGACGAGTACGACATTGTCCGCGGTGCGCGCCATCGGCAACTTCACCGGAATCAGCGACGGCGGCATGAACAGCAAGATCACGAACAGCACCACGACGGGTAACACGTACGGGATCGAAGGCTACGGCTCGGGCGGCACCTACAGCGGCGACCACGAATTGAACAACAACATTGACGGCCTCGTCGTCGAGGGCGCCACGTCGGTGGCAAACCGCAACGTCGCCGACGGGAACGGGAACTACGGCATTTGGGACGTTCTCGACGCCGGATCCACGCTGACGAGGAACACCGCCGATTTCAATGGCAACGACGGCATATTCATCCAGGACGCCCCCACCGCGGTCGACGGAGGCGGCAACCTGGCCAAGGGCAACGACTACAGCGCCGGGAACCCGCCCGAGCAATGCCGCGGCGTCGTGTGCGGCTAGCTCCCCTTCACCCGAACACCCCCTCAGGAGATCGATATGAAAGCTCTCGTTGGCGCATTGCTCATTGCCGGCATGACGGCACTCGTCATCACGCCGGCCGCGCGAGCCACCGCCCCTGGGCCGAACGGGCGTATCGCCGTGGAGGTCGACACGCCGAGCGCACAACAGCTGATCACGTTGAACCCCGATGGCACGGATCGCGTGGCCCTCACCCAGCCCAGCCCGCAGACCCGTGACACGGCACCGGCGTGGTCGCCGGACGGCACGAAGGTGGCATTCGCACACGACGACGTGAACGGCATCGGCAATATCGACGTGATTAACGCCGACGGCACCCGGCAACACGCCCTCACCGACTGCGCGGATCAGTCCTGTGGAAACGGGTCACCGACCTGGACTCCGGACGGTCGGCAGATCGTGTTTGAGCACTGCTGTGTGGCCGGCAACGGCGGGCTGCTCGACGGCATCTACGTAATGAACGCCGATGGAAGTGGGCTGCACGCCCTAACCATCAACCCAGACATCAACTACGGCGACGGGGTGCCGACGGTCTCACCCGAGGGAGACTGGGTCGCGTTTACCCGGACCAAGACCGACCCCCACAACGCGACCGTCGGCATCAGCGCCATGTTCCTGATCCGGCTCGACGGAACCGGGCTACACCGCATCACATCATTCCAGCTGATGGTGGACGAGAAGGACTGGTCTCCCGACGGCTCGACGATCGTCTTCACCTCCCATGCAGGCAGCAACACCGGGCCGTTCCGCGCCGACGTCTTCACAATCCACCCGGATGGCACCGACCTGACCCAGCTCACGCACACGACGCCCGGACAATCATTCGCCTTCTTCCCCACCTGGTCCCCACGAGGCGACCGCATCCTGTTCGATTTCTCTCCGAGCCATGGATGTGCCGACATGTTCACGATGCGTCCCGACGGGTCCGGCGTGCACCAAGTCACGCAGACCGCGGCCTGCGAATCGTGGTCCTCATGGGGCCGCGCCCCGCTGATCCGGTGAGCTAACCGCCGGCGAAGCGCCCAACAGCATCTGATGCAGCTGCAACGCCATGCTCACCCGCCGGGGTTCTATCCGGAAGACATGTCGCGCTCGAAATGGGTTGAGCGATACCCGACCAACCGGTCCCGCCGCTCCAAGACCTGATGAGCCGAAGCCCAGCACACCAATCCCGGCGCAATGGCCCTTGATCATCCTCGATATGCTCTCGAAGATCTTCGAGGAGTTGGCCTACGTCAGCGAGCCCACCAACGCCGACGGGCTGGTGCTCCTTCCGACCGGCAGGATCGGCGGCAAACGAGCAGACGCAATTCAGGTCGTCAACCTAAACGGAGCCGGTCTGATCACGCAGTTGCGGGACTTCGTTCGCCCGCTCTCGGCTTTGATGGCGTTATCCGCTGCCGCAGGGGAGTACATGGCTCGGCAAAGCCCTAGCGGATGAACGAGGAACCAATTCGGCAAAGTTAAGGTGCCCAGCGTGATGGCGGAGCGACTTGTGTCCGTGGCCATGAAAAAGTCCCCACTGGTGGCCAGGTGTAGGTCCCCGTTTTTGGCCAGATAGAAGTCCCCGCTCCTCGCGTGTCTTGTCCGGGTTGAGTGGCCCTGTGCGGTGACGGTGTCGG